>JBDHSE010000082.1:0-9821 GCA_039807955.1 Ideonella sp.
GGATGTAAGACAGCAGTCGTATCCGCCGAGTCAGAACTTCAAAAACTCGCTTGCCACACGGGAGGTGTCCATGTAAGTCCAGGATGAAACTGCAGTTCGAACCGCTCGCTCGGCGTTGGTCCGTGTGGCAGGGCCCCCTCACCCCAACCCTCTCCCCGAGGGGAGAGGGAGTCGTGCTGCTCCCCCGAGGGAGAGGGAGTCGTGCTACTCCCTCCCCCGAGTGCGGGAGTTGCTCTGCTCCCTCTCCCGCGTGCGGGAGAGGGCCGGGGTGAGGGTCAGCCGCGCCGCCGCGCTGTGGCCTTTGCCGGCGCGCGCAGCCCGCAGCACCGTTTCATGCGTCGCCAGACGCGCCAGGCCGATTGGAGCAAGTAGATGAACCACGACTCTCGCCACGACGACATCGAAGCCCGCGCCCGCCGCCGCGTCGGCATGAAGCTGGGCTTTTACACCCACGCCCTCGTCTACATGCTCGTCAACCTCGGGCTGTTCGCGATCAACGCGTTCACCGGCGGCGAGCGCTGGGCGATCTGGCCGCTCGCCGGCTGGGGCCTGGGCCTCGCAATCCACGGCGTCGTCACCTTCGTCAAGCTCAACGGCGAGGGACTGCAAAGGCGCATGCTCGACAACGAAATCGAGCGCCTGCGCCGCAACGGCTGACCCGGTCGCCGGGGCGAGGGGCGCCGATAGAATCCGACGCGTCATGCACACCCCGAAAGAAGACCCCAAGGCCGGCAACTTCCTGCGCACGATCATCGAGCGCGATCTCGCCGCCGGCACCTACTCCGGGCGCCGCTTCGCCGGAACGCCGGGCGACGCCGCGCACCACTCCGCCGGGCCGCTGGACGCGGCGCGCATCCGCACCCGCTTTCCGCCCGAGCCCAACGGCTACCTGCACATCGGCCACGCGAAGAGCATCTGCCTGAACTTCGGCCTCGCCCGCGAGTACGGCGGCGTCTGCCATCTGCGCTTCGACGACACCAACCCCGAGAAGGAGGAGCAGGAGTACGTCGACGCGATCCTCGACGCGGTGCACTGGCTCGGCTTCGACTGGACCGCGGGCGGCGTCGAGCACCTGTACTTCGCGAGCAACTATTTCGACTTCATGTACCGCGCCGCCGAGGCGCTGATCGAAGCCGGGCAGGCTTATGTCGACGAGCAAAGCGCCGACGAGATGCGCGCGACGCGCGGCGACTTCAACACCCCCGGCACCGACAGCGCGTACCGCAACCGCACGCCGGCCGAGAGCCTGGCGCGGTTTCGCGCGATGCGCGCTGGCGACCTCGCCGACGGCGCCGCCGTGCTGCGCGCGAAGATCGACATGGCGAGCCCGAACATCAACCTGCGCGACCCGGCGCTGTACCGCATCAAGCGCGCGACGCACCACAACACCGGCGACGCCTGGTGCATCTACCCGATGTACACCTACGCGCATCCGGTGGAAGACGCGCTCGAGGGCATCACGCACAGCATCTGCACGCTCGAGTTCGAGGACCAGCGCCCGTTCTACGACTGGGTGCTCGACACGCTGTGCACGCTCGGGCTGCTCGCCCAACCGCGGCCGCACCAGTACGAGTTCGCGCGCCTGAACGTGACCTACATCGTGACCAGCAAGCGCAAGCTGCGCCAACTCGTCGACGAAGGCATCGTCGCCGGCTGGGACGACCCGCGCATGCCGACCCTCGCCGGCCTGCGCCGGCGCGGCTACACGCCCGAGGCGCTGCGGCTCTTCGCCGAGCGCACCGGCGTCAGCAAGGCGGGCGGCTGGACCGACTATGCGAGCCTCGACATCGCGCTGCGCGACGACCTCGACCCGAAGGCGGCGCGCGCGATGGCAGTGCTCGACCCGCTGCGCCTCGTCATCACGAACTGGGACGAGACGATGGGCGCAGGCAGCATCGACGCCTGCAGCGCGCCCATTCACCCCGCGCAGCCCGAACGCGGCCGCCGCGCGTTCGGCCTCGGGCGCGAACTCTGGATCGAGCGCGACGACTTCATGGAGCAGCCGGCGAAGGGCTACTTCCGGCTCTTCCCCGGCAACCGGGTGCGGCTCAAGTACGGCCACGTCATCGAATGCACCGGCTGCACGAAGGACGCGCAGGGCCGCGTCACCGAAGTGCAGGCCGTGCTCGTGCCCGACACGAAGAGCGGCACGCCAGGCGCCGACGCCGTCAAGGTCAAGGGCGTCATCACCTGGGTCGGCGCCGCCGACGGCGTGGCGGCCGAGGTGCGGCTCTACGAGCGCCTCTTCACCGAGGAGCAGCCCGACGCCGGCGGGCGCGACTTCAAGGACTGCCTCAACCCGCACAGCCTGAAGGTCGCGCGCGCGATCGTCGAGCCGTCGCTCGCGGCGGCGCAGCCGGACGACAAGTTCCAGTTCGAACGCCACGGCTACTTCGTCGCCGACCGCGTCGATCACCGCGCCGGCCGGCTCGTCTTCAACCGTACCGCGACGCTGAAAGACTCGTTCCCGAAGTAATCTCGGTTCTGCCGGATGCGCCAACGACGCGCCGGGTCAACTGCTACTTGGCAAGCGCTGCGAACTGAGGGTTGGAGACGACTTGCCTCAGCAGTTCTTGCACTGCGGGGCCGAATGCATCAGCGACGTTCTTGCACGCGTTATAGGCTGAGTAGCTTGTATCGAAGGGGTAGTCCACCGTCACCTTGTAACCGGGTGAAGTCTCGGACTTCACGCTCATTGCGATGGTCCATCTTGCAGGGGAGACAGAAGAGAAACTTAAGGTCTCCAGACGTCCGGTGATCGTCGTCGGAGCGTTGGCTTGGTAGACCTGCGCCATAAACAGTTCTTCCTGGAAGGCCTCCTTGATGTACTGCGGCAGAGACTTGCCCGGCGCGACTTTGACAGGTCCCATAAGGCGGCACATCGGGCTCTCCTCGACACCTGGAGCCAACGAAATATCACCCAGCCTGACCTTCTTCCCCTGTGCCTGCAAGGTTTGCTGAATCGTGATGACGTTGGATGTCGAAGCCTTGTACGGGATCGAGTTTGTCGTCTCGCAACCCGCGAGTGCTCCGATAAGAGGGAGGCTCGCGATGAAAGCCGCTGAACGGATTTGGTACATCCCTATTTCTCCATTGATGTTGCTCACTTGACGCGACGTGCGCAACCTGATTCTGTCGCGCCGCGCTCCACAGGGAAAACGCACGCGCGTGAATTAGTTGACGCAAGACAAGCATGCGATTACGCGCATCTTCATTGGGCGGCCTGCGCCTTGTCGCGCTGTTCGAGGCGGCCAAGGGCAGCGTCGTCCTGCTCGCCGGCTTCGGCGTGCTGCTCGCGGTCGATCACGGCGTCGCGCAAACGGTCGACGCGCTCGTCAGGCACCTGCACCTGAATCCGGCGAAGAACGTGCCGCGCGTCTTCGTCGATCTGATGAACAATGTCACCGACCACCAGTTGCAGGCGCTCGCCGCCGGCGCCCTCGCCTACGCCGTGCTGCGGCTTGCCGAGGCCGTCGGCCTGTGGCGGGCGCGCGCCTGGGCCGAATGGCTGTCGGTCGCGAGCGGTGCGATCTACCTGCCGTTCGAGGTCTACGAACTCTCGCGCGGCGTGACGATGCTTCGCTTCGCGATGCTCGCCGCAAACCTCGCGGTCGTCGCCTACATGATCTACGTGCTGCGCGCGCAGCGGGCGGGGCGCTGAGCGTTCGGGCTCGACGACGGAACGCTCATACCGGTTCGCGTTCAACCGTCCAGGAACGCGGTGGCCTGTCTTGCCCCCTCTCCCGCTGGGCGGGAGAGGGCTGGGGTGAGGGTGGGCGCGGCCCGCATCGCCCTCACCCCAACCCTCTCCCACAAGTGGGAGAGGGAGCATATCCAATCCCAATCCAATGAACGCGGCTTGGTATCAGTCGCTCGCGTCGCGGAGTTGAAACTCGTCCCACTCGAGATCGGTCCACCACTCGGCTTCGAGGCCGTTGCACGTCACGCCGTGGGCGCGGCACAGGAAGCAGCCGTCGCCGCGAACGAGGTCCGGATCCTGCACCGGCCGGTAGCGCGCCGGCAAGTCCGCGGCGCCCTCGCGTGCGGCGGCCTGTGCGGCGGTCATCGGCCGATCGTCGAGTTCGATGACGCCGCAGCGGTGCAACCGCTCCTCGGCCTCGGGGAAGAGGACCGAGTTCTCGGCGTCGATATGGCGCCACAGCGCGCCCGCGTAGCGCGTCGCGAGCGAGCGCAGCCGGGCAGCGTCGTCGGCCGACTGTGGTCTGTGATCGAGCAGCGGTGCCAGCTCGCGCATCCACGCTTCCATCTCGGCGTGCTCGAGCCCGATCGCGTAGACCGGCCCGCGGTCGGCCGGCAGGTCGGCCTGCTTGACGAGCGCATCGAAGAGCACGCACTCCTCGCGATCGTGATGGAACTCGCCGGAGAACTGGATGAAGAACGCGGCGAAGCGTTTGCCGTCCTGCGGGTCCGCGGCGCCGGCGATGAGGGCGTCGACGTAGGCGCGAAGCGACCCGAGCACGCGGTCGACGAGTACGTGTTCGTCTTGAAGGGTCTCGAGCAGTTTCATCGACTATCTGGCGAGCGGGTTCGCCGCAGGCAATGAAAGTCTAGCGAGCCGGCGCCGCCTGGTCGGCAAAGGGGTCGGCCCCGTTCGGCGCGCGCCTCACCCGCCCGCCGCGCGCGGCGCCTTGCCATCGACGAAGGCGACCGGCTCGACCGCATCGGCAAGTTCGAAGCCGAACACCTGCGCATAAAAGCTCGCCTCGGCCTCGAGCGCGCGCTGCATGTTCTCCTTGCGCCGAAAACCGTGGCCCTCGCCTTCGAACTCGAGATAGGCGACCGGCACGCCGTTGGCCTGCAACGCGGCGGCCATCTGCTGCGACTGGGCGGGGACGACGACCTTGTCGTCGCTGCCCTGGAAGAAGATCACCGGGCAGCGGATGCGATCGGCGTGCAGCGCGGGCGAGCGCTCGGCATAGAGCCGGTCGCGCTCGGGCGGTGCGCCGACCAGCCAGGCGGTGTAGTGCGACTCGAACTTGTGCGTGTCCGCGTCCAGCCCCGCGAGGTCGCTCACGCCGTAGTAGCTCGCGCCGGCCTTGAAGACATCGTGGAAGGCGAGTGCCGAAAGCGTCGTGAAGCCGCCCGCGCTGCCACCGCGGATCGCCATCCGGTTGGCGTCGACGCGGCGTTGCGCCGCCAGATGGCGCGCGCCGGAGACGCAATCCTCGACGTCGACGACGCCCCACTGCCCTTGCAGCAGGTCGCGGTACGCGCTGCCGAAACCGGTGCTGCCGCCGTAGTTCACGTCGAGCACGGCAAAGCCGCGGCTGGTCCAGAACTGGTAGTCCAGGCGCAGGCTGCCTCGGCTCATGCTCGTCGGCCCGCCGTGGCTGCAGACGAGCAGCGGCGGCAGCTCGCCGGCCGGCGCCACGAAGTCCGGGTTGCGCGGCGGGTAGAAGAACGCGTGTGCCGTGCGGCCGTTCGCGCTCGGGTACTCGATCGCCTCGGCGGCCGAGAGGGATGCCGCGTCGGGAACGTCGCTGCTGCTTCGCGCGAGCACTTCGTACGCACCGCTTGCCAGGTCGATGCGAACGAGCTGCGCCGCAACGCTAGCCGACGCCGCGATCGCGAGCACGCAGCCGTTGCCCGCGGCGAGGTCGTCGATGTCGTTGAACGGCGTCGCGATCGGCTCGGCCGTTCCCGCGCCGAGCCGCAGGCGCAGCAGCCGGCAGTTGGCGTTCTCGATGGCGGCGGCGACGATCTCGTCGTCCGCCGTGAAGACATAGTTCGACTGCCCGAAGACCCACATCGGCTGGCCGAACTCGGCGCGCATCGGGCAGACCGCTTCGAGCGCGTCGCCCGCGAGCCGGTACAGGTTCCACCAGCCGCTGCGATCGGAGACGACGAAGAGTTCGCCGCGCGGCGACCAGCGCGGCTGGCACAGCGCCTCGCCCGCGCCGCCGGCAACGCGGCGCGCGTTGGCGAGGCCGCCCGCGGCTTCGATGTCGGCGAGCCACAACTCGGTGCCTTCCCACGGCATGCGCGGATGGTTCCAGGCGAGCCAGGCAAGCTGCCGGCCGTCGGGCGACAGCCGCGGCGCAGCGTAGAAGTCGCTGCCGCTGGCGAGCACGCGGCTCTCGCCCGGCGCATCGAGCGCGATCGTCGCGATCGTGTTGCTCGCTTCGCGGCCGGCGGCAGTGTGGTCCTCGCGCACCGCGATCAACCTGCGGCGCGCCGCGTCGAGCACGAAGTCGGCGTGGCGCTGCCGGCTGTCGGCGCTCAGTGCGACGGGTGCCGCGTCGCCGCGCTGGACGTAGACGAGGTTGTCGGCGAAGTTCGAGAAGAAGATCGCGCCGCCTTCGACGACAAAGGCCCCGCCGCCGTACTCGTGTACCCGACTGCGAACGTTGAACGGCGCCGGCGTGACGATCGTGCCGGCCCCGCCCGCACCGCCGCGCACGACGGCGACGCGCCCGCCCTCGGCGGCGAGTCCCTCGAGCCAGTAGACGTCGCCGGCGTCGACCTGCGGCGCGGCGAGCGGCTTGGCGCCGGCCGCGATGCGCTGCGCCGTGAGCGGCGATTTCCAGCTTCCGTAGGGGGCGGTCGTCGGCGTCGTCATCGCATCGTCCTTGCGCATCGTGGGCGGATGCAATGGGTTGTACCAGAGGCACCTGCTGCTGCTGCCGGCACGAATCGACCCGCCAAACGACGAAGGGGCCCGGCGCGAGCCGAACCCCTTCTTGCAGACCGCCGCGCGAACGCGGCGGAGCTGACTTCGATCAGACGGCGGCCGCGACCTTGCGCTTGGCGCGCACGGCCTTCGCCTTCACCGGCGCGACGACCTTGCGCTTGGCCGTGGTCTGCGCACTCTTCGCGGCGCGAACGACCTTGCGCTGCGTCGCGGCGGCCGCCTTCTTCGCACCGGCCGCGGCCTTGCGAACGACGGCCTTCTTGCCGGCCGCGGCGCGCGCCAGCGCGTCGGCGCCGTCGGCGACCTTGGCCGACACGCTGCGCGCCACCTGCGCGCCCGGCAGCGTCAGGCGGGCAGCGGCTTCGATGCCGCCGACGACGATCGCGTTGTCGATGCCGGCGGTGAACTTCGCAACCTTCGTGACGCCGACGACGGCCGCTTCGGACGACACCTCGATCGCCTTGTCGCTGCGCGCGACCACTTCGTCGACGCCCTTGACGATGACGTCGGACAGGTCGCCGCGCAGTTGCGACGCCGTCTTCGTCCATTGCGGCGCGACCTTGCCGGTGCGGCTGTAGACGTTGTCGAAGCCGCCGTTGACGGCATCGATCAGGCGCAGGCTGCCGGCGCGGTACGCATCGACGGCGTACATGGCGGCGTTGCGGTAGTTCTCGATCGTTTCGAGCGTGACGCTGCTGAGGGTCTGAACGGTCATGATCCTTGCTTTCGTGGTTGAAGTCGGAGAGGTTCTTCGCCTGCTCTGCACCGTGCTTGGTGTGTTGCGGCGATGAAGCCAGTGTCCGCACAAACCCTAGGGAGCGACACCCAAAACCGGCCCGCGGTCTAGACGCAGCTCTCGAATTCGCGGCCGTGCTACGCCGTCAGTTCGGCGAAGCGCTGCAGATCGACGTTGCCGCCACTCACCAGCACGCCGACGCGCCGGCCCGCGAGCGGCAGCCCCGCATGGCAGGCGCCGGCAAAGCCGAGGCAGCCGGTCGGCTCGACGACGAGCTTCATGCGCTCGAAGAAAAAGCGCATCGCCTGCACCAGTTGGGCATCGGTCGCGGTGACGATGTCGGCCACATCACGGCGGATGATCTCGAACGTGAGCTGGCCCAGGTGCTGCGTCTGCGCGCCATCGGCGATCGTCTGCGGCGTCTTGATGTGGACGATCTCGCCGCGCGCGAGCGACTGCTGCGCATCGTTGCCCGCCTCGGGCTCGACGCCGTGCAGCCGGCACGATGGCGCAAGCGCGCGTGCCGCGAGCGCCGCGCCGCTCAGCAATCCGCCGCCGCCGAGGCAGACGAAGAGGTCGTCGAGCGGCCCCACCTCTTCGATCAGCTCGAGCGTCGCCGTGCCCTGGCCGGCGATCACGTCGGCATGGTCGTACGGCGGGACGAGCGTCAGGCCGCGCTCCTCGGCGAGGCGGCGGGCGATCGCCTCGCGGTCTTCGCGATAGCGGTCGAAGTGAATGACCTCGGCGCCGTAGCCCTTCGTCGCCTCGACCTTCGCGCGCGGCGCGTCGCCCGGCATCAGGATCGTCGCCGGGATGCCGTGCACGCGGCCGGCGAGTGCGATCGCCTGCGCATGGTTGCCGGACGAAAACGCGATCACGCCGGCGCGGCGCTGCGCGGCATCGAAGCGCGCGAGCGCGTTGAACGCACCGCGGAACTTGAATGCGCCGGCACGCTGCAGGTTCTCGCACTTGAAGAAGACCTCGGCGCCGAGCATCGCGTCGGCGGTGCGCGAACGCAGCACCGGCGTGCGATGCGCGTGGCCGGCGAGACGTTTTGCCGCCGCGGCGACGTCTTCGAAGGTGGGAAGGTTCGGCATGGGGTGCGGTCCGCGCGGGTGGGTGTTCGAGGCCGCAGTCTATGCGTGCAGGCTCATCGCGCGATCCGCGGCGCGTGCCGCTCGCGGTGCATCCACTCGACGGTCAGGACGCAGATCGTCAGCCACGCGCCGCCGGAGGCGAAGCCGGCGGCGACGTCGGTCGCGAAGTGCGCCTGGACGAAGATCCGGCTCGCGCCGACCGAGAACGCCGCCGCCGCGCACAGCATAGAGGCCGGCACGTGCCAGCCGCGCGGCAGCGTGCGAATCAGCACGTAGGCGAGCATGCCGTAGGCGACGAGCGCGCCCGACGAATGCCCGCTCGGAAAGCTGTAGCCCTCGAACGGCGTCGGCCCGGCGGCGTGCAGCGGCCGGGCGCGCTCGAAGGCGTGCTTGAGCGCGAGGTTGAGCACCGCATTGCCGGTCATCGCGACGGCGACGGCAACCGCCAGCAGCCGCTCACCGCGCAGCGCGAGCGCGAGCACCGCGGCGATGCCGAGCACGACGAGCGTGAGCGGGTCGCCGAGATGCGAGATCCAGGCGAAGACCTGGCGCGCGCCCTCGGGCGTGTGTGCGATCACGGCGTCGGAGAACACCTGGTCGAGGTGGGGAAGCAGCTCGCCGGGCGCGATCTCGTCGGCGATCTCGGCGAACGCATACGCCGCGGCGACGATCAACGCGAGGCCGAACAGCAGGCGCACGAAGAGCGTCGCGTACGGATGCGCCCGCGCGCGCCGCTGCAGGCGCGCGAGCCTTCCGAGCGAGACGCCGAGCATCGCGACCGCCGCGAGCACGGCGGCGAGCAGAACGAAGAAGCCCGCCAGCGCGTTCGCGCCGAGCACTTCGACGAGCGCGACGAACGGCGCTTCAGCGGGCGGCGTCATCGAATACCAGATCGTTGCGGGCGGCGAGCGCGAAGGCGTCCGATCGCGCGTCGTAGTCCCAGCGCTCTACGCTGCAGCGGCGCGGATGCGACGGCGCGTCGCGGCGGATCAGGTTCACCGAGTTGCCGGCGTCGCTGCGGACGCGGGACGAAACCGCCGTCCCCGCCTGCACCGCCCACACCGTGCGCCGCGCGCCCGGCCGCCCGCCCTGCAGCGCCTGCACGAACGGCAGGTGGATGTGGCCGCCGAGGATCAGGTCCGCACCCGCCGCCGCCCAGCGGCGCACCGCGCGCGCATGGCCGTGCAGCAGGTCGGCGCGGTCCTCGCGCCGCGTCACGCTCACCGGCTGGTGGGTGACGACGATGCGCAGCTGGGCTGGCGCCGCGCGCTCGAGCCGGCGCGCGACGCGCTCGGCCTGCGCGCGCGACACCGCCCCCGCCTCGTGCAGGTAGGGC
>JBDHSE010000083.1:0-9643 GCA_039807955.1 Ideonella sp.
GCACCGTCGTCAACCTGCTGCTGCGGCTGTACGACGTGCAGGGCGGGCGCATCCTGATCGACGGCCAGGACATCGCCAGCGTGACGCAGGAGAGCCTGCGCCGGCAGGTCGGCATGGTGACGCAGGACACCTCGCTCTTGCACCGTTCGGTGCGCGACAACCTCGTCTACGGCCGCCCCGACGCGAGCGACGCCGAGATGCTGCGCGCCGCCGAGCGCGCCGAGGCGCACGACTTCATCGTCGGCCTCGCCGACCAGAAGGGCCGCCACGGCTACGACGCCCACGTCGGCGAGCGCGGCGTCAAGCTCTCCGGCGGCCAGCGCCAGCGCATCGCGATCGCGCGCGTGATGCTGAAGGACGCGCCGATCTTGCTGCTCGACGAAGCGACGAGCGCGCTCGACAGCGAGGTCGAGGCGGCGATCCAGGACAGCCTCTACAAGCTGATGCAGGGCAAGACGGTCGTCGCAATCGCGCACCGGTTGTCGACCATCGCGGCGATGGACCGCCTCGTCGTGATGGAGCTTGGCCGCATCGTCGAGACCGGCAGCCACGCCAGCCTGCTCGCCGCCGGCGGCATCTACGCCCGGCTGTGGGCGCACCAGAGCGGCGGCTTTCTCGGCGAGGTGGCGGACGACGACGAGGCGGTCGCGGCGTAGCCCGGGCTAAGCGCCGCGCGCTGTGCGGCGGCTGTGCGCACCGCGCAGCAGCAGCATGCAGGGAACGCCGGCGAGCAACAGCAGCCAACTCGCCGGCTCGGGAATGACGATCTGCGGGCTGTACTCGATGCGGTAGCGCGCGCTGTCCGGGCCGACGACTTCGATCGTCGGGTCGATGAAGACCGTGCTGTCGAACGTGAAGTCAACGCCGGCGCCCTCGCCGTGGGTGTAGGCGTTGAGATCGATGGTGTACGGGCTGCCGACTGCGAAGCTGGCAACGAGCGGCTCGTCTTCCCAGTGATGCTCGAAGACGCCGTTGTAGATGCCGTTGGCGTCGTAGTTCTCGACCGAGAACGATTGCCCGCCGACCCAGATCGTTCCGTAGCTGAACCAGGTCGGAATGTTCTCGGGTTGGCTGTTGGCGACGCTGACCTCGATCGTGGCGGTCAGGCCCAGATTGACCCACTCCGGCGCGTCGTCGTCGAGCGCCATCACGCTGAACGTGTAGCGCGTGCGTGTCAGCGCCGTGCCGCCGATGCCCGAGATGTTGTGGTCGCCGAACAGGTTCATCCGCAAGCCGGTGCTGACGGGCAGCACCGGGCTGACCCAGGCGTGGCTGGTGCCGCCACCGCGGCCGTCGAAATCCTCGGACAGCAGGTTGACGGAGACCGTCTCGGCGGCTTGCGGATCGACGCCCTCGGCGATCCGGTTGCCAATCGCGACGTGCTCGATGAACTCGGCCGGCTCGAGGGGGGCCGCCGAGTGCGCCTGCGTGGCGCACAGCGCCCAGACCGCGACCGGCACGAGCCGGCCCGACACCCGGCGTGCGACAGAGACCGAAACGCTCGACATGATCCGCCTCCTTGCGCCGGTCCGTGCCGATGCGGCCTGCGTCTTGCCCCGGCGCCGGGTTCAATCTACTTCGCGGCGCGTGCCGCCGCGCCCCCTGAGCAGGGGGTATCGCCGGCCGGGAGCGCATGGAGAGAGGGGAAGAGCGGGGAAAGAGAGGGGATGGACTTTGCCGCCCGAGCGGGAGCAGACTGCGGCCAGGGCAACCCGAGGGCCGAGCATGGTCAAGAATGCCGCTGCCGTCGCCTCGATCCGCGAACTGTGCCGGCTCGGCCTCGGCGGCGAGTTGCTGATCCCCGCCCTGCTCGAGGCGCTACACCGGGTGATTCCGTCGGCGCGCAACCTGTTCGACTGGGTAAACGCCGACGGCAGCATCGAGCGCTACTACTTCGAGGGGCCGGTCGACCCGCGAGTTGCCCGCCTGTACTTCGAGGAGTTCCACAACCAGCGCGAGTGCGAGGCGATGCCGCGCTACGCCGAGGTGATCCACGGCGACTCGACGATCCGCAGCGCGGAGGAGCTGAACAACCGGCGCTTCTTCGACTCCGCGCTGTACCACGAGATCTGGCGCCCGCAGGGGCTGCACTACCGGCTCGAGGCGATCCTGCGGCGCGCCGGCGGCCACCCGCTCGGTTCGCTCGTGCTGTACCGCGAGCGCGGCGACGGCATCTTCAGCCGCGACGACGAGCAGACGCTGCAGGCGCTCGTGCCCTAT
The DNA here is from genome assembly GCA_039807955.1 of Ideonella sp. Classification (GTDB taxonomy): domain Bacteria; phylum Pseudomonadota; class Gammaproteobacteria; order Burkholderiales; family Burkholderiaceae_C; genus CAIKUF01. The sequence goes on from JBDHSE010000083.1 coordinate 2,221, forward strand.
GTCGAGCACGGCCTGCAGCATCGCGGCGAGCAGCGCGTCGAATACGAGCCTGCCGACGGCCATGCGGCGCTCGTCAACCTCGATGCGGACGGGCGCATCGTGCAGTTGAGCCGCAACGCGCACAAGGTGCTGCTGCTCGCGCACGGCGACATCACGCCCGCCGCCGCCGGCCGCGCGCCGGCGAGCGAAGACTTCCCGACGCTTGCGCTGCTGCACCGCCAACTCACCCGCGCAAGGCCCGCGGCGATCGAAGAGCCGATGAAGCTGACGCTGACCAACGCCTGGGGACGTTTCGAGTTTCGCGCCGAACGCATGGATGCCGCCGCCGGCGGGCCGCCGCTGATCGGCGTCACGATCCAGCACCGCGTGCCGCGCGAAGTGCGCGACCTGCGCGCGATCGACGCCGCCGCGCTGTCGATCACGCAGAAGAAGGTCTGCGCCCTGCTGCTGCAAGGACTGACCCACGCGCAGATCGCGCAGCGCCTCGACGTGTCGAACTCGACAGCGATCGACCACGTCCGCAAGATCTACGTCAAGCTCGACGTCCATTCGGTCGACGAACTGCGCGCCTGTCTGGCCTCGAAGTGCGTCGCCTGACCGGAAGCCGCGCCACGGCTACGACGCCCACGCCTGCGAGCGCGGCGTCAAGCTCAGCGGCGGCCAGCGCCAGCGCATCGCGATCGCGCGCGTGATGCTGAAGGACGCGCCGATCCTGCTGCTCGACGAGGCGACGAGCGCGCTCGACAGCGAGGTCGAGGCGGCGATCCAGGACAGCCTCTACAAGCTGATGCAGGGCAAGACGGTCGTCGCGATCGCGCACCGGCTGTCGACGATCGCGGCGATGGACCGGCTCGTCGTGATGGAGCTGGGCCGCATCGTCGAGACCGGCAGCCACACGAGCCTGCTCGCCGCCGGTGGCATCTACGCCCGGCTGTGGGCGCACCAGAGCGGCGGCTTTCTCGGCGAGGTGGCGGACGACGAGGCGGTCGCGGCCTGAACGCCGCCGCGCGACGATCGGCTCAAGCCAGCAGTTCGAGCGTGCGCGCGTCGCGCCGTCCGCCGAAGTACTTGTCGAGTGCCCGCGCGAACAGCGCTTCGTCGGGCGCGACCTGTTCGAAGAGCGTCATCGACGAGCAGAACTTGAGATCGTCGGGCGAATGGAAGATGTCGTGTGCGCTGCGGCCCTGCACTGCGACGACGAGGCCGGTGCATGCGACAAGCCGCGCGCCGAGCAGCGGATGGTGCCGGTAGGCCTCGGCCTCGGCGCGCGAGGCGATGCCGAAGAACTTCGCCGTCGCGCTGCGGCCGAGCCCCGCAAGCTGCGGAAAGACGAACCACATCCAGTGGCTCGCCTTCGCGCCGGCGCGCAACTCGGCGCGAACCTGGTCGTAGACCGGGTCCTGCGCGTCGACGAAGCGCTGCAGCTTGAACGGATCGTCCATCGTCGTGCGTCAGGCCAAGAAACTGCGCCGCGAGCGGCGGCGTGAAATGCCAGTGTGCGCCGGATCGCGGGCGTCGCCAACTCTCTGTTGAGTACCGTTGGGACGCGCAGGCCGGGCTGCGCTAACCTTCGCCCACCTGCACTGCTTCGAGCGCGATTCGGCACCGGCAATGCGATGCCGCCGCGCGCCACCTCATGATCACCGAGTACATCCTCTTCTCACTGCCCGCCGGCATCACGCGCGACGAGGTCGTCGCCGGCATGCGCGAGGTCGCGCCGCGCTGGCGCGCTGAGGCCGATCTGATTCGCAAGACCTTCATCTACGACGCGGCGGCGAATCAGTCCGGCGCGTTCTACCTGTGGAAGAACCGCGCCAGCGCGCAGGCGGCGCACGGCGACGCGTGGCGCGCGGGCATCCGCGCGAAGTTTGGCAGCGAGCCTGCGGTCGTCTACTTCGAGACTCCGCTCGTCGTGGACAACGCGCTCGGGCGCGTCATCAGCGACGAAGACTGAGGTAAGCTGAACCCGCTTGCTGTTGTGCCGCAAAGGGTGCGGCATCGCGGCTCGCGACCGACGCGCCGCCCCGCGCGCCGCCCCGAGTTCCGATCACAACCCCCGGAGGAATCGAAGATGGCCGAAACCTGGCTCCCGTCTCTGTTGACCGCGACCCCGCAGGAGGGCTTCGAGCTGGCCATCACGCTGAGCCGGCGCGGTGTCAAGTACACCCAGCCCGACGCCGATGTGCTGAAGAAGCTGCGCGGCGCGTACGCCGAGTCGGCCGACGGCTTGACGGCGGCGTCGCAGGTCGTCGCGATCAACTTCCAGACGGTTGCCGCGGCGAACAACTACTGGCGCAAGTAGCCGGGCCGGCGACGCCCATCGCATCGCCGCACCTCGGGCGACTCGGGTTGCAGTCCGCAAGCAGGCCGATGGCCGTGCGATCGGGATGACGATGGAGCCGGAAGCGGCGACCCACGGCGACCTTGTCGGCAAGCACCGGCTCGAGGCGCTCGCCGACGGCATCTACGCGATCGCCGTCACGCTGCTCGTCCTCGAGCTGAAGATTCCGGCGCTCGGCGACGACGCGACGAACCGCCAGCTCGTCGCCGCGCTGATCGAGGTCGTCCCGAAGGCGCTGACGTGGCTCTTGAGCTTCTGGGTGATGGCGATGTTCTGGCTCGCCCAGCTTCGCATCTTCCGGTTGAGCGCGGTGCTCGACTGGACGATGGTCCGGCTCGAGCTGATCCAGCTTGCGCTCATCAGCCTGATCCCGTTCTCGACCGCGCTGATCGGCGAGCACGGCGATCTGGCTGCCGCGGCCGCGGTCTACAGCGCCAACCTGTTCGCGCTCGCGGTCTTGTCGTGGTTGCGGACATCGCACCTGCTCGCGCATCCGCAGCTTCACGCGGCGCCGATCGACGCGCCGATCGCGACCGCGCTGCGGCGGCGCGGCGGCATCCTCGTCGGCGCGACCTTCGTGACGCTCGTGCTCGCGTTTTTCGTTCCCGGCTGGAACATGCTCGCGATGCTGCCGACGGCGCTCGCTCGGCGCGTCGCCAGGCTGTGACCATCGCGCACTGACAGCAGGCGCCGCGATGGTCGAGGCCGAATCCTCCATCCACGCGGATGGCGTCGCAGCCGACGTGCGGCCGATACGGGTGACGGGGAAAACATCGGCCGCGCAACAAGGGCCCGACGCCATGGCCGACAAGACGACCGAATCGGACGCCGAAGCGATCAGCGAAGTGCAGCTTTTGCTGTCGGAGCTGCGCACCGCCCTGTCGCTGATGCGCACCGGCATCGCGATCCTCGCGCTGCCGCTGTCGGTCTTCAGCGTGCTGGTCGCGACCTCGCGGTACTACGACGCGCTCAACGTGCTGGGCTTCCTCGCGCCGCTCGCTGCGCTGTGCGCCGTGCTGATCGTCTTCGGCGGCTACCTGATCGCCCACTCCTGGCGCAAGGTGCGCCGCATCGATCGCCTGATCCACAGGATCAAGATGGAGCACAGCGTTCTCGCGAAGTACATCGAGTCGATCGACTAGGCGCCCTGACGCGATGGCGCCGGCGTGGCATGCTGCGCGCAATCTTCGCGGCACTCGAATGGACGTCTTCGTCATCATCGGCAACCCCAACACGCGCAAGTCGTCGGTCGTGCGCTGCCTGACGGGTTGCTTCAACCGCAGCCTGCGCGACATCGAGCCCGCGGCCGGCGGGCCGGCGCGCCGGGTCTATGCACGCGCCCGTGCGCTGCAGCTGACGCACACCCGGCCGGATGACTTCGTCGCCGAGGTGTCGGCGGTGCGCTGCGACACGGTGCTCGTGTGCCTGACGCCGGACCCGAACCCGATCGACGCGGCGCAGTTTCCCGACGCCGAGGCTTATCTCGCGCGGTTCCGCGCCGCCGGCTGGAAGGTAAGCGCGATCGCCGTCCTCGGGCAACACGGCGGCGGCGTGCGAGTGCCGAGACCGCGCCAGTTCGCGCAGGCGCCGACGGCTCCGATCAACGTCACCGCGCAGGGCGTGCGCCAGCACTTCGGCTGGCGTTGACGCCGTCGCCGCGCAGCCGACGAACGGTGCCGATCGCACCGAGCAACGGTATCGCCGCGCGAACCCTCGCGTGATAGAACCGGCCGCATGCGCTGCGGCATCCGGCGCGGCCCGAGGCCCCGAACCAAGGAGTCATCATGCGTCTCGTCGGCATGCTCGATTCGCCCTACGTGCGGCGCGTCGCCGTCTCGCTGCAACTGCTCGGCCTGCGCTTCGAGCACCAGTCGCTGTCGGTGTTTCGCAGCTACGACCAGTTCCGCCAGATCAACCCGGTCGTGAAGGCGCCGTCGCTCGTCCTCGACGACGGCACGGTGCTGATGGATTCGACGCTGATCCTCGAGTACGCCGAGGGCCTTGCCGGCAAGCGGCGCAGCCTGATGCCGCAGGCCGAATCCGAGCGCCGCGCGGCGCTGCGCACGATCGGGCTGGCCCTCGCCGCCTGCGACAAGAGCGTGCAGATCTACTACGAGCGCACCACCCGCCCGCCGGAGAAGGCGCACGAGCCGTGGCTCGCGCGGATCACCGAGCAGGTGCTCGCCGCCTACGCGCTGCTCGAAGCGCAGATCGCGGCCCATCCGCTCGCCGCCGACAGCGCGACGATCGACCAGGCCGGCGTGACGACCGCCGTCGTCTGGCACTTCACGCAGGCGACGCTGCCCGAGGTCGTTCCCGCCGCCGGCTACCCGACGCTGCGCGCCTACTGCGCGCGCTGCGAGGCGCTGCCCGAGTTCGTCGCCGCGCCGCACGGCGACAGCACCTTCGGCGCCGGCGCGTAGTGTCTGCCCGGCCCGCCCGGTCCGCGCGGCCGGTGCGAAAATGCGCCCCATGATCGACACCGAACTCGCGCCCTACATGGCAGGCGTCGGCCGCGCGGCGCGCGCCGCATCGAGCGTGCTCGCGGCGGCATCGACGGCGGCGAAGAACGACGCGTTGCTTCGGCTTGCACGGCTACTGCGCGAATCGCGCGCTGCGCTGCAGGCGGCCAATGCGCGCGACGTCGAAGCGGCGCAGGCGGCGGGCCTTGCGGCGCCGATGGTCGATCGGCTGCGCCTGGGGAATCGCGAGATCGAGCAGATGGCGGCCGGCGCCGAGCAGATCGCCGCGCTCGCCGACCCGATCGGCGAGATCACCGAATTGCGCCAACGCCCGAGCGGCATCTCGGTCGGCCGCATGCGCGTGCCGCTCGGCGTCTTCGGCATGATCTACGAGAGCCGGCCGAACGTGACGATCGACGCCGCGACGCTCGCGATCAAGAGCGGCAACGCCTGCATCCTGCGCGGCGGCTCGGAGGCGGTGCACTCGAACCGTGCGCTCGCCGACCTGGTGCGCGAAGCGCTCGCTGGCGCCGGGCTGCCGGCCGACGCGGTGCAACTCGTCGCGACGACCGACCGCGCCGCCGTCGGCCTGCTGATCACGAACCCGGACTGCGTCGACGTCGTCATCCCGCGCGGCGGCAAGGGGCTGATCGAGCGCATCGCGCGCGAGGCGACGGTGCCCGTCATCAAGCACCTCGACGGCAACTGCCACGTCTACGTCGATGCGCAGGTCGACCTCGAGCTTGCGCTGCGCGTGACCGACAACGCGAAGACGCAGAAGGTGAGCCCGTGCAACGCCGCCGAATCGCTGCTCGTGCACGATGCGGCGGCGGCGCAGTTCCTGCCGCGCATCGGCGCGATCTTTGCCGCCAAGGGCGTCGAGATGCGCTGCGACGCCGCGGCCAAGGCACTGCTGCGGCAGGTGCCAGGCGCGAGACTCGCCGACGCGACCGAGGCCGACTGGGCCGAGGAGTACCTTGCGGCTGTCATCAGCGTCAAGGTCGTCGCGAGTCTCGACGAGGCGATCGCCCACATCAACCGCTACGGCTCGCACCACACCGACGCGATCCTGACCGCGAACCACGCCAACGCGATGCGCTTCCTGCGCGAGGTCGATTCGTCGAGCGTGATGGTCAACGCGAGCACTCGATTCGCCGACGGCTTCGAGTTCGGCCTCGGCGCCGAGATCGGCATCAGCACCGACAAGCTGCACGCGCGCGGGCCGGTCGGCCTCGAGGGCCTGACCTCGCAGAAGTGGGTCGTCCTCGGCCACGGTGAAGTGCGGACCTGAACGCGCGGGGCGGCGAACACCGTCCCGACGCGACCGCGGGTGACGCCAACGCCATGCTGACCCTGTCGCCCGAGCACGCCGGCTTCGCGCTCGTCGCGGTGCTCGGCTTCTGGATCCTCGGCGCGCACAACCGGCTCGTGCGGCTGCGCCAGAGCGTCGCGACCGCGTTCGCGCAGGTCGACGTCCACCTGCGCCAGCGCCACGACCTGCTCGGCGAGCTGATCGAGGCCGCGGCCCCGCTGCAGGCCGACGCACCCGAAGCCGTCGCCGCGGTCGAGTCGGCACGGCAACAAGCGCGCAGCGCCGCCGATCAGGTTGCGCAGCGGGCCAGGCAATCCGAGCGGCTGGCCCGCCTCGCGGCTGCCGAGCAGGCGTTGCGCGTCGAGGTGTCGAGGCTCGTCACCCTCGTCAAGGCCGAACCGGCGCTGCAATCGGACCCTCGGCTGCGCGCCGCGATGAAGCAGTTGTCGGCGACCCAGCATCGGCTCTCTGCCGCGCGCGACAGCTTCAACGCGACCGTCTCGCGGCACAACCGCGACCTGCGGCAGTTCCCGACGCGGCTCGTTGCCGCGATGTTCGGCTTTCGGGAGGCAAGCGAGCTTTGACGCCGTCGGCGCGCGCCGCAGCCGGCGCCGCCGCCCGCGAAACGGGGCTCTGAAGCCGCGCCTACTGCTGCTGCGACGCCGGCGTCGTGCCGCCCTGCACGCCGAGCGCGCCGCCGGTGCCCAGGCCGCCCTTGACGGTCTGCGCCTTGTAGTTGCGCACCACCTTGACGAGCTGGTTGTAGCTGTCGGCGAACGACGCGATGATGATCTTGCCCTCCGGCGTGCTCGTGTAGCCGCCGGCCCCGCCGCCACCGGCCCAGCCGTAGGCGGCGCCGAACAGCGCGAAGTCGGTGTTCTTCGCCGAACCCTCGGCCGCGGCGAGTTGAACGCCCGAACGGTTGTCGATCATGATCAGCGTCGTCGACGCCTCGTTCGTCTTGATGCCGCCGGCGATCGCGCCGATCGCCGCCAGGCCGCGGCTCAAGCCTCCGAGTGCGCCGGCCAGTCCGCCGCCGACGCCGCCGGTGTTCTGGCTGAACTGGATGCTCGGGCTCATCGTGTAGTCGGCCGCGACCATCTGGCCGGCGCCCATGTTGCTGCCTGCGCGCATCTCGCCCGACTGCTGCAGTTGGCGTTCCATCTGCATGTTGTGCATCGCCGCGCCACGCTCGACGACGACAAAGCAGTTGGACTGCTGGATCATCATCCGCAGCACCGGCACCGTCGAGCCGAGCTTGTAGCTCTGCAGCGTGCGGTACCAGCCGGCGGACTGGTCCTCGACGAC
>JBDHSE010000084.1:0-9526 GCA_039807955.1 Ideonella sp.
GTTCAACGACATCCGCACCACGCTGCAGGCGCTGATCGCGATCTACGACAACTGCAACAGCCTGCACACCAACGCCTTCGACGAGGCGATCACGACGCCGACCGAGGACAGCGTGCGCCGCGCGATGGCGATCCAGCTCATCATCAACCGCGAATGGGGCCTGGCGAAGAACGAGAACCCGAACCAGGGCGCGTTCATCATCGACGAGCTGACCGAACTCGTCGAAGAGGCGGTGCTGCAGGAGTTCGAGAAGATCGCCGAACGCGGCGGCGTGCTGGGCGCTATGGAGACCGGTTACCAGCGCGGCAAGATCCAGGAGGAGAGCCTGCACTACGAGCAGCTCAAGCACACCGGCGAGTACCCGATCATCGGCGTCAACACCTTTCGCAGCCCGCACGGCGACCCGGTGCCCGAGACGCTCGAACTCGCCCGCTCGACCGAGGCCGAGAAGCAGAGCCAGCTCGCCCGCCTCGCCGACTTCCACGCCCGCCACGCCGCCGAAGCGCCCGCGATGCTCGAGCGCCTGCAGCAGGCCGTGATCGCCAACGCCAATGTCTTCGAGGTGCTGATGGACGCGGTGCGCTGCTGCTCGCTCGGGCAGATCACGAACGCGCTGTTCGAGGTCGGCGGACAGTACCGGCGCAGCATGTAGCAAGCGGCGATCACCTCGCCGAGCGCGGGCGCCGCCCGCCTCTGGCGCCCGAGAGGTAACAGTTCGCATCGAAGCGTATCCGGGTTGCGCAGGCGTCACCGCCTGCGCGCCGATTGCAGTGACAATCCGCGCCATGGCCACCCAGCCCGCCCGCCCATCGGTCTCTGCCGCGCTGCGCATGGCGAAGAAGGCGTGGGCGCGGCAGCACGTCGATTCGCCGGCGTCGATCGCGCTCGCGAAGACGGCGCTCGCCGTCGCGCTCGATCGCGGCGACACGGCGGCCGAAGGCTGGGCGCGACTCGTCCAGGGCTTTCACGGCCTGTATTTCGCGACGCCCGCCGAGGCGAAGCCCGAACTGATGCGCGCCCGGGACTGCTTCGACGCGAGCGGCGACCGCGCCGGCACGATCCTCGCCGAGGCCGGGCTCGCACGCGGCCTGTGGCGCTCGGGCAGGAGCCGCGAGGCGCTCGAGAAGGTGCTCGCGCTGCGCGACGAGGGCCTGCAGATCCTGCGCCGCGACCAGCGCGGCATCCTGCTCAACACGATCGCCGGCTGCTATTCGGCGCAGGGCCAGTCGGAACAGGCCTTTGCCTACATGTACCAGGCGCTGCGCGGCGCCGGGCCGCGCCAGGGACACGGCTTCGACGCCGTGCTGCATTGCAACCTGGCGCACGAGCTGCTGCAGATCGGCGACTGCCCGGAGGCGCTGCGCCACATCGACCAGGGCATCGAGCGCTGCAGCGGGCTCGTCAACTCGCGCCTGCTCGCGGTGCTGCTGATCAACCGCATCATCTGCCTGATCGAACTCGGCCGGCCGGCCGAGGCGCTGCCCGACATCGCGCGCGTGCTCGAACTGCCGACCGACGCGAGCGGGCGCGGCACGATGAGTTCGCACTTCGAGACCTTCGCGATCGCCGCGTTTCGTGCCGGCAATACCGAACTCGGCCACGAACTCGCGGCCCGCGCCGCGGCCGCACCGCGCACGCCGCTCGCCGACGAGCAGGTCGAGCGCATCGTCGCCGCCGCGCTCGATGCGCAGCACCGCGGCCTGATGCAGCAGGCGTCGGACATGCTCGACACCGCACTGCCGTTGGTCGGTGCGGCCGAAGGCAGCGCCGCCGCCGAGGGCCTGAGCCTGCGCACGCGCTGCCTGTTCTTCCTCGCCCAGGCCGATCTGCGCGAGCGCTGCGGCGAGGAGGCGCTCGCGCTCGAGTCGCTGCGGGCGTGGCAGCGTGCGCACGAGGAGCGCTCGCGGTTCGCATCGCGCGCCCGCTACCAGGCCGCGGCGCTGCACACCGAACTGCTCAGGATGCAGCATCGGCTCGAGGACAGCGTCGCGCGGCGCCGCAGCACCGAACGTGCGCGCGCCGCGCTGGAAGCGATCAACCAGCAGCTGTCGCTCAAGATCGACGAGGTGCAGTCGCTGCAGGAGGCACTGCGCCAGCAGGCGACGCGCGACTTCCTGACCGGCCTCTTCAACCGCCGCCACCTGAACGACGCAATGCCGCCGATGCTCGCGCTTGCGGCGCGCGACCGCCAGCCACTCGCCGTCGCGATCATCGACCTCGACCACTTCAAGGCGGTCAACGACGAGCACGGCCACGCCACCGGCGACGCGCTGCTCACCGCGTTCGGCGAGTTGCTCGTCAGGCAGGGCCGCAAGAGCGACGTCGCCTGCCGCTATGGCGGCGAGGAGTTCTGCCTCCTGATGCCGCGCACCGATGCCCGCGCCGCGCGCCGCAAGCTCGTCGAGTTGCTTCGCATCTGGCGCGCCACGGTGTTCCGCTTCGACGGCGCGACGCTCCTCGGGCAGACCTTCTCGGCCGGCATCTGCGATTCGCTCGAAGCGCCGCGGACGATGGCCGCGCTGCTCAAGGCCGCGGACGACGCCCTGCTCGCCGCCAAGCAGCACGGCCGGGCACGCGTGCTGTGCAGCGCCGACCTGGCGCCGCTGCGCACAGCGTAGGCCTGGTTCAACCTGGAAACGGCAGTTGACCGCTGCTGATTCTCACGGGAAGCGCAGGAACACGGACTTTCTCAGCTCCGACCGCATTCACCTTTCAGGTGAGCGCGCTACGCACTCGCCAGCACCGCGCTCGACGCGCCATGCGGCGTTGCTCCTCCTCGCGGGCACGAGCCCGCAGCGTCGTCGCGCCTTGCCTGACACGCCGATCACGGCACTGGCGAGCGCTTTCAACTGCCGTTTCCAGGTTCAATCCGGGCGGTTCGCGACCGCTGCGGCGGCCGCCGGCCGCAACGCGCCGTCCGCGGCGCGATCGTCGGGCTCAATGCCGCCGCCGCCGAGTGCCTGCAGCAGGACGGCGACACCGGCGCAGCGGTCCGCCTGCGCCTGCAGCCAGTCGACGTGCGCCTGGCTGCGCGTGCGCTCGGCGTCGAGCAGCGCGAGCCGGCTCACGCCGCCGGCATCGAACCGGGCGCGCATGGCCGTGGCAAGCTCGTCGGCGTGCACCGCCTGCGCGCTGCGCTGGGTGAAGACCTGGGCGTCGCCCTCGAGCGCGCGAAGCGCATCGGCAACGTCCTGCAGGCCGCGCAGCACGGCCTGGCGGTAGGCCGCGCCGGCGGCGTCGAAGGCGGCGACGGCGGCGCGCTGGCGCGCCTTCAGCTCGTTGGCGCGCAACAACGGCTGGACCAGATTGATGCCGATGCTCCAGAGGTTGATGCCGTTGCCGAACAGCTCCGACGCTTCGAGCTGCGCGGTCGAGAAGCTGCCGCTGACGACAAGCTTCGGGTAGCGGTCGGCCGTCGCGACGCCGACGTTCGCGCTCGCCGCGTGCAGCAGCGCTTCGCTGGCGCGGATGTCGGGCCGCTCGCGCGCCAGTTCGGACGGCACACGCAGCGGCAGGTTCGACGGGACGTGCAGCGTCGCGAGCAGCGGCACGGCGACGTCGTGCGCGGCCGGCGCCTCGCCGAGCAGCACGGCCAGCAGATGGGCGGCCTGCGCACGCGCGGCGCGCAGCGGCGGCAGCGCCGCCTCGGCCTGCGCGAGCAGCACCTGCCGCTGCTGCACATCGACCCTGGCGGCGCCGCCCGCCGCGAGGCGCGCCTGCGCGATCGCGAGCTGCTCGCGCTCGAAGCCGAGCAGCGCGCCGGCGGTGTCGATCCGGGCGTCGAGCGCGGCGACGCGGATCGCCGTCAGCACGACGCTGCCCGAGAGTTCCAGGCGCGCGGCGGCGAGTTCATAGCGCCGCAGATCGACCTCGGCGCCGGCCGCCTCGAGCGCGCGGCGCGTGCCGCCGAAGATGTCGAAGTCGTACGACGCGCTCGCGCCGAGGCCGAAGACGTTGAACGGCCCCGGATTGGGCGCCTGCGGAAAGCCGACGACGGCCGGGTCGATGCGCTGGCGGATCGCCGAGGCGTCGAGATCGGCCTGCGGGGTCGCGGCGGCGCTGCCGCGCGCGGCGAGCAGCTCGCGCGCCTGCACGAGACGCGCATTCGCCTCGTCGAGCGTCGGGCTGTGCCCGAGCGCGCGGCGTACCAGCACGTCGAGTTCGGGCGAGCCGAAGACGGCCCACCAGTCGGCCGGCACCGGCGCCCCGGCGTCGAGCCTCGGCATGTGAGGCGCGGCGGGCGCCAGCCCCGGCGTGTAGCGCTCGACGACGGGCGGCGCGGGCGGTGCGAAGTCGGGGCCGACAGCGCAGCCGGCGATGGCGGCGGCGAGGCAGGCGTTCAGCAGGCGAAGAAGACGCGCCATGATCAATCGAGCGTCCGGCGGAAGAACCGCACCGCGATCGCCATCACGACGAGCGTGAACAGGCCGAGCGGCCACAGGCTCGGCCAGAGGTCGGCCCAGTCGTTGCCCTTGAGCAGGATGCCGCGCACGAGGCGGTTGAAGTGCGTCAGCGGCAGCACGCTGCCGATCGCCTGCGCCCAATCGGGCATGCCGCGAAACGGGAACATGAAGCCCGACAGCATCAGGTTGGGCAGGAAGTAGAAGAACGTCAGCTGCATCGCCTGCAGCTGGTTGGCGGCGAGCGACGACAGCATGATGCCGACCGTCAGGTTGCAGGCGATGAAGAGCAGCGTCGCGAGGTAGAGCGCCGACACGCTGCCGACGAACGGCACACCGAAGACGAAATACGCGGCAAGCACGATGATCGTCGCCTGGATCAGCCCGATCGCGATGTACGGAACGATCTTGCCCGTCATCACCTCGAGCGGCGACAGCGGCATCGCGAGCAGGTTCTCCATCGTGCCGCGCTCGCGCTCGCGGGTGATCGCAAGCCCCGTCATCATGACGAGCGTGAGCGTCAGGATCACGCCCATCAGGCCGGGGACGATGTTGTACTGGGTGATGGCCTCCGGGTTGTAGAGCCGGTGCACCGCGATGTCGAACGGCGGCGGGCCGGCGGCGAGCGCGGCGAACGGCCCGCGCAGATCGCGCGCGGCGACGCTGGCGACGAGGTGCGACGCGGCGGAGATCGCGCCGGCCGTCGCCGTCGGGTCCGAGCCGTCGGCCTCGAGCAGCAGCGACGGCCGCTCGCCGCGCAGCAGGCTCGTCGTGAAGCCGGCCGGGATCGTCAGCACGAACTGCGCGCTGTCGACCGCGAGCGCGCGCCGGCCGGCGGCTTCGCTCGGCAGTTCGCCGACGATGCGAAAGTAGTCCGACACCTGCATCGCGGCGACGACCGAGCGCGTGAACTCGCTGTGGTCGTACGCCAGGATCGCGGTCGGCATGTGCCTGGGGTCGGTGTTGATCGCGTAGCCGAACAGGATCAGCTGGACGATAGGGATGCCGACGATCATCGCGAACGTCACGCGGTCGCGCCGCAGTTGCAGGAACTCCTTGCCGACCATCGCCCACCAGCGGCGCCACGAGAAGCCGCTGCGCAACTGGCGCCGCCGCTTCACCGCGGCGCCTCCGCGGGCGGCGCACCGGCCGCGCCCTTGACGAGATGGATGAAGACATCCTCGAGGCTCGTCGGCGCCGCCTCGATGCGGTAGCCGCCGCCGGCCGTCGCCGCGCGCAGCGAGGCAGCGAGCGCCGCCGCGTCCCGGCCGGTCGCATGCAGCGTGTCGCCGAACGCGGCGGTCTGCTCGATGCCGGGCATCGTCCGCAGCGTCTCGGCCAGCGCGTCGAGGCCGGGCCCCTGGACGAGATAGGTCGTCAGGCCCTGCGCCTCGATCACGCCGGCCGCGCTGCCCTGCGCGAGCAGCCTGCCGCCCGCGATGTAGGCGAGCTTGTGGCAGCGTTCGGCCTCGTCCATGTAGTGCGTGCTGACGAGCACCGAGATGCCTTCGGCCGCGAGCCGGTGCAGTTCGTCCCAGAACTCGCGCCGCGCGTTCGGATCGACGCCGGCCGTCGGCTCGTCGAGCAGCAGCATCTTCGGCGCGTGCAGCATGCACGCCGCGAGCGCGAGGCGCTGCTTCCAGCCGCCCGACAGCGTCCCGGCAAGCTGCCTCGCGCGCGCCGCGAGCCCGAGGCCGTCGAGCGCGCGATCGACCGCCGCCCTGGCGTCGCGCATGCGGTAGACGCTGGCGATGAACTCGAGGTTCTCGCGGATCGACAGATCCTCCCAGAACGAGAAGCGCTGCGTCATGTAGCCGATCTCGCGCTTGATCGCCGCCGCCTCGGTCAGGATGTCGTGGCCGAGGCAGCTGCCGTGGCCCGAGGTCGGCGTCAGCAGGCCGCACATCAGGCGGATCGTCGTTGTCTTGCCGCTGCCGTTCGGGCCGAGGAAGCCGAAGATCTCGCCGCGCTCGACGCGCAGCGAGACGCCGGCGACGACCTCCTTGCGGCCGAAGCGCTTGCGCAGGTCGTGGACGTCGATCGCCGGCGCGGCCGGCGCGCCGATCGGTGCCGCCTCGGCCACGGCGCTCATCTCACTTGCTCCACCGCGCTTCGCGCGATCCGCGACGCATGAAACGGCGCCGTGGGCGGCAGTTGTCGGCGAACGCGACAGCACGACAGGGCCAATGACCCTCACCCCGACCCTCTCCCGCGCGCGGGAGAGGGAGCAGACCAACGCACGCTGCGCTCGGAAAGAGGGTCGAGAGCAGGCCAACTCCCCCTCGCCTCGGGGAGGGGTATGGGAGCAGGCCGACTCCCTCTCCCCTCGGGGAGAGGGTTGGGGTGAGGGGGCTATGCCGCACGGGTCGACGCCGAACGAGTTGCTCGAGTTGTGGTTTCACTTCAGCCACACGCTGACCGGCTGCCCCGGATGCAGCCGCGTCGCGTCAGCGGCGGCGGGGCGGCCCTCGACGAGGAAGACGAGCTTGTCGCGCGTCTCGTTGCTGTAGATCACCGGCGGCGTGAACTCGGCCTGCGGCGAGATGAAGGCCAGCGTTGCAGCGATGTCGGCGCCGCAGCCGTCGCAGCGCACGGCAAGCTTGCGCCCGAGCTTCAATTCGCCGACCACCGCCTGCGGCACGAAGAATCGCAGCACGATATTTTCCGGCGGCAGCATGCGAACGACCGGCGCGCCGGCGGGGACCCATTCGCCGACCCGAAACAGCGTGTCGGCGACCTGCCCGCCAAGCTGCGCGGCGACCGTCTTCTGCCCGAGCCGCCACTGCGCCTGAGCAAGCCCGGCGCGCGCCGCATCGACGAGCGCGGCCTGCGCGTCGATCTGCGCGGCGCGGCCCGGCAGGCGGGCGACGGCGAGTTCGTGCTGCGCCTGCGCAAGGCGCGCACGCGCGGCGGCGAGCACGGCGCGATCGTCGTCGAGCTGCGACTGCGCGATGCCGCCGGCGCGAAGCTGGACCTCGTCGCGCGCGAGCTGCGTTTCGGCGCGGGCTGCTTCGGCCCTCGCCTCGTCGATCCGCGCCTGGACGACGGCCTGCTCGGGCGGGCGCTTGCCGCGCCCGAGGTCGGCGAGCCGGGCCTGTGCGGCGCCGAGCTGCGCCTGGGCTTCGCGCAGCGCGTCGGCTTCGCTCTGTGCTTCGAGCGTGAAGAGCGTCGCCCCGGCCGTCACGTCCTGGCCGCGCTCAACCGCGAGCCGCTCGAGGCGCCCGCCGATCGGGCTCGCGACGTTGACGAACTCGCCCTCGACGTAGCCCTGGAAGCCTTCATCGGCCGGCGCGCCGCAGGCGGCGAGCAGCAGCGCCGCGAGCGCTCCGGCTGCGAAGCCCGCGCGCCGGCGGCGCTGGGGCGTGGCGTGACGCACGGCCATGGCGCAGTTTATACACGGGCAGGGGCAGTCGTCGAACGTGCGCCCGCCGAACGCGCGCGACGCGAACGCGGCGCGCCTGCGCACACCGTCCGGCCTGACTACACTGCACAACCCATCCAGCCCGCGAAGACCCCATGCCGAGCAGCCGCCACGTCACCCTCCATCACTCGCCGAACACGCGCTCGACCGGCGCGCTGATCCTGCTCGAGGAGCTGGGCGCCGACTACGAGTTGCACGTGCTGAACATGAAGGCCGGCGAGCAGCGCCAGGCGGCGTATCTCGCCATCAACCCGATGGGCAAGGTGCCGGCCGTCACGCACGACGACGCGCTCGTCACCGAGCAGGGCGCGGTGTTCATGTACCTCGCCGATCTGTACCCCGAGGCCGGCCTCGCGCCGGCCATCGGCGATGCGCTGCGCGGGCCATACCTGCGCTGGATGGTGTTCTACGGCTCGTCGTTCGAGCCGGCGCTGATCGACCGGGCGCTGAAGCGCGAACCGGCGCCGGCATCGACCAGCCCGTACGGCGACTACGACACGGTGCTCGCGACACTGACCGACCAACTCGGCAAGGGGCCTTGGCTGCTCGGCGACACCTTCAGCGCGGCCGACGTGCTGTGGGGGACGGCGCTCGGCTGGACGACGCGCTTCAAGCTGGTGCCCGAACTGCCGGTCATCATGGACTACATCGCCCGCGCCGGCGCGCGGCCGGCCGTCGCGCGCGCGAGGGCGAAGGACGCCGCGCTGGCCGCGGCGCAGGGCTGACGGCGCATGGCGATGCAACTGCGCCAGCTCGGCCGCTCGGGTCTTGGCGTCGCCCCGCTCGCGTTCGGCGGCAACGTCTTCGGCTGGACGGCCGACGAGGCAACGTCGTTCGCGCTGCTCGACGCCTTCGTCGACGCCGGCTTCAACCTGATCGACACTGCCGACGTCTATTCGCGCTGGGTGCCGGGCCACGCCGGCGGCGAATCCGAATCGATCATCGGCCGCTGGCTGCGCGCGAGCGGCAAGCGCGACCGCGTCGTCATCGCGACCAAGGTCGGCAAGGAGATGGGGCCGGGGCAGTCGGGCCTGTCGCGCGCCTACATCCGCAGCGCCGTCGAGGCGTCGCTGCGCCGGCTGCAGACCGACCGCATCGACCTCTACCAGTCGCACGACGACGATGCGGCGACGCCGATCGAGGAGACGCTCGGCGCCTTCGCCGAACTGATCCGCGAAGGCAAGGTTCGCGCGATCGGCGCATCGAACTTCAGCGCGGCGCGCCTCGCGCTCGCGCTCGAGACGAGCAGGCGCCTGGGCCTGCCGCGCTACGAGAGCTTGCAGCCGCTCTACAACCTCTACGACCGATCCGGCTACGAGGCCGATCTCGAACCGCTGTGCCGCGCCGAGGGCTTGGGCGTGATCCCGTTCTACGGCCTCGCGAAGGGCTTCCTGACCGGCAAGTACCGCAGCGCGGCCGACCTCGGCAAGAGCCCGCGCGGCGCCGGCATCAGGGGCTATCTGAACCCGCGCGGCATGCGGATCCTCGCCGCGCTCGACGCCGAGGCAGCCAGGTTGTGCGCGACGCCGGCGCAGGTCGCGCTCGCCTGGCAAATGGCGCGGCCCGGCCTGACGGCGCCGATCGCGAGCGCGACGAGCGTTGCGCAGTGGCGCGAACTCGCCGGCGCGGCGAACCTCGCACTCGGCGCCGAAGCGATCGCCCGGCTCGACGCGGCGAGCGACCCGGCGCGCTGACGTCGATCGGC
>JBDHSE010000085.1:0-9515 GCA_039807955.1 Ideonella sp.
CGCGCTCACCGCGGCGCTGGTCTGGATCACCGAGTACTACACCGGCACCCAGTACAAGCCGGTGCAGCACATCGCCGCCGCGTCGACGACCGGCCACGGCACCAACATCATCGCCGGCCTCGGCGTCTCGATGCGCTCGACGGCGTGGCCGGTGATCTTCGTCTGCGTCGCGATCATCCTGTCGTTCAGCCTCGCCGGCCTCTACGGCATCGCGATCGCCGCGACCTCGATGCTGTCGATGGCCGGCATCGTCGTCGCGCTCGACGCCTACGGCCCGATCACCGACAACGCCGGCGGCATCGCCGAGATGTCGGGCCTGCCGCAGAGCGTGCGCGACGTGACCGACCCGCTCGACGCCGTCGGCAACACGACGAAGGCGGTGACCAAGGGCTACGCGATCGGCTCGGCCGGCCTTGCCGCGCTCGTCCTGTTCGCCGACTACACGCACTCGCTCGAAGGCCGCGGCATGAGCGTGAGCTTCGACCTCTCCGACCCGAAGGTGATCGTCGGCCTCTTCATCGGCGGATTGATCCCCTACCTGTTCGGCGCGATGGCGATGGAAGCGGTCGGCCGCGCGGCGGGCAGCGTCGTGATCGAGGTGCGGCGCCAGTTCAGCCAGATCAAGGGCATCATGGAAGGCACGGCCAAGCCGCAGTACGGCGTCGCGGTCGACATGCTGACGAAGGCGGCGATCAAGGAGATGATGATCCCGTCGCTGCTGCCGGTCGTGGTGCCGATCGTCGTCGGCATGCTGCTCGGCGCGGCGGCCCTCGGCGGCCTGCTGATGGGAACGATTGTGACGGGCCTCTTCGTCGCGATCTCGATGTGCACCGGCGGCGGCGCGTGGGACAACGCGAAGAAGTACATCGAGGACGGCCACCACGGCGGCAAGGGCAGCGAAGCGCACAAGTCGGCCGTCACCGGCGACACCGTCGGCGACCCGTACAAGGACACCGCCGGCCCGGCCGTCAACCCGCTGATCAAGATCATCAACATCGTCGCGCTGCTGATCGTGCCGCTGCTGCCGGTCGCCGTCTCGTCGACCGGCGCGGCGACGCACGCGGCGGCACCGGCGGCGGTCGCGCCGGCCGCGGTCGCGATCGCGATCCCGGAGACGGCCAAGCTCTACTTCGAAGTCGGAGCGGCCGACCTGCCGGCCGACGCACCGGCGAAGCTCGCGCGCGTCATCGCGGTCGTGAAGACGAACGATGCGCTGCACCTCGTCGTCAGCGGCTTTCACGACGCGAGCGGCGATCCGGCGATGAACGCCGAACTCGCGAAGAAGCGCGCCGAGGCGGTCGCCGAGGCGCTGAAGGCGCAGGGCGTTGCCGAATCGCGCATCGAACTGAAGAAGCCCGAACAGGTCAATGGCGGCGACGCCGCCGAGGCGCGGCGCGTCGACGTGACGGCCCAGTGAGGCCCGGTGCACGGCAGGTCGAGCCCGAACCTGCCGTGCCGCACGCGCGGCACGCTGACGCCGGCAAACGCGCGCGCAAGCGCGGCGCGGTGACGCGATGATCAGGAAGCTCTTCGGCCTGCTCGCGTTTGTCGCGCTGCTGATCGTCATCCTGATCGCCGCGGTGATCGCGATCCGCACCTACGACATCCAGCGTGCGCCGCCGCTCTCGGTCTGGCACACCCACGTGCCGCACGACCTGCAGGCCGACGAGATCGCGGGGCTCGACTGGGCCGGCTACCTGCAAGCCGAGCAGCGCGTGTTCGACGAGGTGCGCACCGAGATCGTCGCGCGCATCGAGCCCGAGGAGCGCGTCCCGAGCAACCGTTTCTTCGAAGGCAGCCCGCTCTACCCCGGGCGCTTCGCGACCGACTGGAACCGCTCGTTCGTGATGGAGCCCGACGGCGCACCCGTGGGCGCCGTCGTCCTGCTGCACGGGCTGACCGACTCGCCGTACAGCATGCGCGCGTTCGCCAAGCTCTATCGCGACCGCGGCTTCGTCGCGATCGCGATCCGCCTGCCCGGCCACGGCACTGCGCCGTCCGGGCTGACGGATGCGCACTGGGAAGACTGGACGCAGGCGACGAGGCTCGCGGTACGCGAGGCGCGCCGGCGCATCGGGCCGGCGGCGCCGCTGCATCTGCTCGGCTATTCGAACGGCGGGGCGCTCGCGACGCAGTACGCGCTCGACGCGCTGGCCGACCCGCAGCTTTCGCGGCCCGACCGCGTCGTCCTCGTCTCGCCGATGATCGGCGTCACCGCCTTCGCCCGTTTTGCCGGCGTGTTCGGCTGGCCGGCGATGTTCCCGGCGTTCGCGAGCGCGTCGTGGCTCGGCATCGTCACCGAGTACAACCCGTTCAAGTACAACTCGTTCCCGATCAACGGCGCGCGCCAGTCGTCGCTGCTGACGCGCGTGCTGCAAGACGGGATCGCCGCCGCGGTGCAAAGCGGCCGCATCGCCTCGATGCCGCCGATCCTGACCTTCCAGTCGGTCGTCGACTTCACCGTCAGCACGCGCGCGATCGTCGAATCGCTGTACGCCGTGCTGCCGGCCAACGGCAGCGAACTCGTGCTGTTCGACGTCAATCGCCACGCGCAACTGAGCCCGCTGCTGCGCGCGAGTTCGCTCGACGCGCTCGAGCGCATCCTGCCGGCGCCGCCGCGCAACTACCGCACCGCCGTCATCGCCAACGGCGACAAGCCTTCGGGCGTCGTCGTCGAGCGCGGCATCGACGCCGGTGCGACGGTGCCGACCACCCGCCCGCTGTCGATCGAGTATCCGGCGGGGATGTTTTCGCTGTCGCACATCGCGCTGCCGTTCGCGATGGACGACCCGCTCTACGGCATCGAGGCGGCACCCGACGCGCACAAGGAGTTCGGCATCAATCTCGGCAGCGTCGGCGGTCGCGGCGAAACGGGCGCGCTGATCGTCAACGCCGACGCGCTGACGCGCGCCTCGTCCAACCCCTTCCTGCCCTACATGCTCGACCGGGCGGCGCAGGCGATCGCGGCACCGCGCGCGCCGGCGGCGGCAGCGCGGCCGTGAAGCGCGCCGCGGCGTCGCGCTGCGCGATCGCCGCGCTCGCGATGCTGGCGCTGCTCTTGTCGCTCGCCGCACCGAGCCGCGCCGCCGACACCGCCGACGCACCCGCCGAGTCGCGCGCGGCGGCGATCCCCGCGGCCGACATCGCCGCCACCGCCGACGTCGACCAGGCGTTCGCGATGGCCGCAGAGCGGCGCGCGAAGGCGAGCGACGTGCCGGAGAAGCTCGAGCGCAGGCTCGCGCTGCAGGCCGATTCGCTGAGCGAACTGGCCGCGATCACGAACAACAGCGACCTGGCGCGGCTGTCGGTGCGCCGGCTCGAGAGCCTCGAGCGCCACTGGCAGCTGCACGACCGCACGATCCGCCAGACGCGTTCGGAACTCGCGCGCGCAACCAACGTCGCATCCGAGGACGCGGCGCAGCTCGCGGCGCGCCGCGCGACGTGGATCGCGACGCGCGACGAGCCCGACCTCGCACCCGCGCTGCACGACCGTGCCGACGAACTGATCGCCGCGATCGCAGCCTCACAGGCCGTCGTCGCCGACGAACTCGCCAAGCTGCTCGACCTCGGACGCGTCAGCGCGTCGATCGAGGCGCAGGTCAAGCTCGGTCTGGGCGAGGTTTCGCACGAGGTCGATGCCCAGGACCGGCGGCTCGTGACGATCGACTCGCCGCCGTTGTGGCGCGCGGCGCGCGACGCGAGCGGAGCCGAGACGATCGGCGCCGGCCTGCGCGAAAGCCTGACCATCGAAGCCGCGTTCGCGCGCGACTTCGACGCCACCCGCGAACGCGTGCTGCCGGCCTACGCCGGCGCCGCGTTGTTGCTGCTGCCGTTGCTGTTCGGGCTGCGGCGCCGCGCGCGCAAGCTCATCGCCGCCGGTCAGGCCGAGGCGGGGACGATGCAGGCCCTCTTTCACCCCTGGGCCGCCTGGCTGCTGCTGCTCGCCGGAGCCGTGATCGCCTATGACTTCCAGGGGCCGATCCTGCGCCAGCAACTCGTGATGCTGCTGGCGTGGATTCCGGTCCTCGTCCTGATCGAGCGGCGCGTGCTGACCTTCGTCGGCCGCTGGGCCTACCTGACGGCGTTGTTCTACCTGCTCAACGCGTTCGTGACGCAGCTCGTCGCCGACCCGTTCTGGCACCGCGTGCTGCTGCTCGCGATCAACGTGCTGATGCTCGCCGCGCTCGGCTGGAGCATCTGGCGCGTGCGCGACGGTGCCGGCGGCGAGACGCCGCTGCCGGCCCGGGTCTGGGCCGCGGCGCGCTGGCTGGCGTTCGGCGTGCTGCTCGTCGCCGCCGGATCGAACATCATCGGCAACGTCTCTCTCGCCGACATGCTGACGACGGCGACGCTCGACAGCGCCTACGGCGCGCTCGCGATCTATGCCGGCGCGATCGTCCTGCTCTCGCTCGTGCAGGTGCTGCTCGCCGGGCCGACCGCCGCGCGGCTCGCGCAGCGCCATTCGGCGTCGCTGCTGCCGGCGATTGGCCGGCTCGGGCGGCTCGCGCTGGTCCTGATGTGGCTCGTGTTCGCGCTGCAGTCGTTTCGCGTCTACCGGCCGCTCGCGACCTTCCTCGTCGCGGTGCTGAGCCACGAGTTCACTGTCGGCTCGCTCACGCTCAGCCTCGGCAACCTCGTCGCGCTCGGTGTCGCGACCTGGGCCGCGTTCTGGATCGCGCGCACGATCCGCGAAGTGCTCGCCGAGGACGTGCTGCCGTCGCTCGCGCTGCCGCGCGGCGTCGGCAACAGCATCTCGTCGCTGAGCTACTACGTGATCCTCTTTCTCGGCCTGTTGTCGGCGCTCGCCGCGGCGGGCTTCCAGGTCAGTCAGCTGGCGCTCGTCTTCGGCGCACTCGGCGTCGGCATCGGCTTCGGCCTGCAGGACGTCGTGCGCAACTTCGTCGCCGGGCTGATATTGATGTTCGAACGCCCGATCCAGCGCGGCGATACGGTCGAGCTCGCCGAACTGCTCGGCACGGTGCGCGACATCGGCCTGCGCGCGACGACGATCACGACCTTCGACGGCGCCGAGGTGATCGTCCCCAACGGCCTGCTGCTCGCCGACAAGCTCGTCAACTGGACGCTGCGCGGCACGCGCCGGCGCGTCAACATCGATGTCGCGACGACCCACGCCGCCGATCCGAAGCGCACGCTCGAACTGCTGGTCGAGATCGCGCGCACCGTCGACGGCGTCGCCGCGACGCCCGCGCCGGCCGCGATCATGACCGGGCTTGCGACCGGCGTGCTCGAATTCAACCTGCGCGCCTGGACGACCGAACGCGCCGACTGGTTGCGCATGCGCAGCGACCTCGCCGTCAAGGTGCGCGACGGGCTCACGCAGGCCGGCATCGAGCTTGCGCTGCCGCAGCGCGAACTGCACCTGCGCGACGGGAAGATGCCGCTGGCCGATCGGCCCCAGGCCGGAGGGGACGCCGCCGGCAGCGGCACGACGGCGGCGAGCACATAGCCGGCGATACGGGGGAGACCGGTGAACGCAAACGCCGTCCCCGAGGGACGGCGTTGTTGCCGCGGCACCGACGAGGCACCGCGGAGGCTGGGACCGCTGCCGGGCAGGGCCCCGCGTCAGCGGTGCCTACTGCCGCTGGGCGCCCTTCATGTTGCCGGCGACGCCGCCGGCAATGCCGCCGATCGCGGCGCCGGTCCAGGCGTTGCCGCCCGCGATCGCCGCGATGCCGGCGCCGGCGCCGGCGCCGATCGCCGCGCCGCTCATCGTTCCCTGCTGCTGCGGCGTCATGTTGGTGCAGGCCACCAACCCCGCCGCCGCGACGACGGCAACCCACGTTGCGATTCGCTTCATGTTCGCTTCTCCCTTCGTCACTTCTTCAGGCCCGGCAGGGCCATCTCGAACCAGATCGTCTCGATCACCGGCCGCTGCAGCTTGCCGGGATTGGCCGCGTACCAGCGGTTCAGGCCCTCGCGCACGCTGTCGAGCGTCTGCCCCTGCATGCCCCTGGACAGCCGCGGCAGGAAGCTCTGCGCGTCGCTCGGCGGCGTGTTGCCGGCGTATGCCGCTTCGACCTGCGCCAAGTTGGCGATGCCGACGAGGTAGGCCTTCTTCACGTCTTCCGACGACTTGGTCCACTGCTCGCCGGTGACGAGCGGGACTTCGGCCGCGACGGCGTGGCCGGCATACGCCAGCGCGAGCGCCGTGAACGCAGCGAGCGTCAGCCGGCGAAACTTCGATTCACTTGCCATGAGCATCTCCATTCAGGGTTGGGTGTTCGAGAGGCGGGTCGCGATTCGCGCTGCCCTATTGTGGCCGACCTGCCGGCCGTTTCGACGGGTCAACGTCAAGCTGTTGCCGCCGCGTCAAAGCACGCCGTCCTTCTGCATCGTCGCGACGATCAGGCTGACGAACTGCGGGATCAATTGCGGCACCGATGAACTCGTCCCCGCAACCGTCGTCGTCGATGCGGACCAGATCACCTCGGCGTCGTTGGCGTCGAACAAGCGCGTGTCGGCGTTCACGTTCTGCGTCGTCGTGATCTGCGGCGGGATCGTCGTCGCCCACATCGAGTTGTGGTAGCCGGCGAAGCCGCCCCAGCCCGGTCCCCAGCCCGGCCCCGGCCCCCAGCCCGGGCCCCACGCCGGGCCCATCACCATGCCCGGCGAGACGTTGACCTGGGTCGAGACGTTGACGATGCGCGTCACCAGCACCTGCTGAACGCCGGCCTGCGCGACGGCGCGGCGCAGCCGTTCGGCACTGACCGGTCCGTCTTCGGGGATGAACTTGTAGGACTGCACCGCCTTCAGGCCCGCGGCGTCGAGCGCGGCGACCATCCGGTCCTCGAAGATGCGGCGGTTCGTCGAGTCGCGCGCCGCCGACATCACCATCACGTTGCGCACCGCCTTCTTGCCGACGAACGCCGGGTTGACCCATTGCGCGTCGAGCGTCGTCGGTTGCGTCGCGCAGCCGGCCACCAGCAGCACGGCCGCCGCCGCGAGCAGCACCGCGCCGATGCGTTCGATGATTCTCATCCTGATGCTCCTTGTCGATGCGCCCCGCGGCGTCACGCCGGGCCGCGCTGCGTGCCGCCGATGGTAGTCCCGCCGGCGGCATCCGTCGCGGCCACGGTGCGCCACGGTTCGGCCTGGCGCAGCACGCGCTGCGGGAATGGAATGTCGACGCCGAGCGCGTCGAGCTTGGCGAGTACGGCGAGGTTGACCGCCGAGCGCACCGCGCCCTGCCCGTTCTCCGGGTCGCCGATCCAGTAGCTGATCGAGAGGTCGAGCCCGTCGGCGCCGAAGCCGGCGAGCGTGACCGATGGCCCCGGGTCCTTCAGCACGCGCGGCACGGCCGCGATGACCTCGACCAGCACCGGGATCAGCGCGTGGATGTCGGTGCCGTAGGCGACCTGCAGCGGCGAGGCGATGACGACGCGGCGGTCGGCAAGGGTCAGGTTCTCGACGCGTTGCGTGATCAGCAGCTCGTTGGGAACGAGCGATTCGCGGCCGTTCAACGCGCGGATCACGGTGTAGCGGGTGCGGATGTCGGTGATGCGGCCCTCGAAGCCGTCGACCATCACCATGTCGCCGATGCGCAGCGCGCGCTCGGAGAGGATGACGAAACCGCTGACGTAGTTGGCGGCGATCTTCTGCAGGCCGAAGCCGACGCCGACGCCGATCGCGCCGCCGAGCACCGACAGCGCCGTGAGGTCGATGCCGACGACCGACAGCGTGACGAGCAGGCCGATGAACAGCAGCCCGACGCGAACCAGGTTGGCGATGATCTTGCGCGTCGACAGCGACGTCGACGCGCCGCGCGTCAGCTGCCGCTCGATGACCGACGACAGCCACAGCATCAGCATCACGACCAGCCCGCCCATCAGCACGCCGTGCAGCACCTCGCCGAGCGAGACCTGCGAGCCGCCCATGCGCCAGGTGATGTCGTCGAGCATTTCGAGCAGCGGCCGCAGGATGCCGAGCAGCCACAGCACGACGGCGACCCAGGCAAGCCACGAGACGCTGCGCTCGACGGCGATCGCGAGCCGCGAATCGGGCAGCGCGGCGCGCATCACGCGCGCCGTGAGCCGGATCGCGGCGAGCGACATCAGGATCGGGATGACGACCTTGATCAGCGCCAGATGCGTCGCGCCGCGCAGCATCTCGCGCGCAACCATCGCGAGGACGAGGGCGAGCACCGGGAAAAGCACGCCGTCGACGATGCGCTGGCCGAACAGCACCTCGCCTTCGATCCCGAACAGGCGCCGCAGCTGCCAGGTGACGAACCACGCGATCAGCAGGCAGGCGGCGAGCGCGCCGAGCTCGATGAAGACGCTGGTGCGCGTCATGTCGGCGACGACCGCGCCCAGCAGCGGGAACGCGGTCGACAGGTCGAAGTCCATCGCGCGGCCGGTGCGAAGATCAGAGATCGGCCAGCACGCGCAGGTGCACCGCGACGCTGCGCGCGAGCGCGTCCAGCGCGTAGCCGCCTTCGAGGCACGAGACGATGCGGCCCTTGGCGTAGCGCTCGGCGACCGCCTTGACGCGGCGCGTGATCCACTCGTAGTCGGCCTCGACGAGGCCGAGCTGCCCCATGTCGTCCTCGCGATGGGCGTCGAAGCCGGCCGAGATGAAGACCATCTGCGGCTTGAACTCCTCCAGCCGCGGCATCCACATCGCCTCGATCAGATCGCGGATCTCCGGCCCGCGCGTGTACGGCGGGATCGGCAGGTTGCACATGTTGGTGCCCATCGGCACCGCGCCGCAGTTCGGATAGAGCGGATGCTGGAAGATGCCGACCATCAGCACCCTCTCGTCGCCGGCGACGATGTCCTCGGTGCCGTTGCCGTGGTGGACGTCGAAATCGACGATCGCGACCCGCTCGAGGCGGTGCGCGTCGAGCGCGTGGCGGGCGGCGACGGCGACGTTGTTGAAGAAGCAGAACCCCATCGCCTGGTTGCGCGTCGCGTGGTGCCCGGGCGGTCGCACGGCGCAGAACGCGTTGTCGAACTCGCCGCCGATGACGGCGTCGGTCGCTGCGACCGCGGCGCCCGCGGCGCGGCGCGCCGCGCGCCAGGTCGCCGGGCAGGCGACGGTGTCGGGGTCGATGTAGCGCGACTCGTTGCCCGCGGCGATGCGGCCGAGCAGGTCCTCCAGCTCGGTCACGTAGCGGCTTTCGTGGGCGCGGGTCAGCGCCTTGATGTCGGCGAGCGGCGCGTCGCGCGACTCGAGCACGTCGTGCAAGCCGGAGGCGAGCAGCCGGTCGTTGATCGCGTCGAGCCGCTGCGGGCACTCGGGGTGGCCCTCGCCCATGTCGTGCAGGCGGCAATCGGGGTGGCTGTACAGCGCGGTGGACATCGCGGGTCGAAGCGGCGAAAGGGACCGCAAGCAGGGGGTTGATCGGCGAACGGCGGGCCGGAGATTTCGGGTATTGTCGTTCGCATGACAAGCCCCCTCGCCTCGCAACTCACCCGTCTCGTCGATCAGGTTAGCACGATCATCGTCGGCAAACGCCCGCAGATCGAGGACTGCGTCGCCTGCCTGCTGGCCGG
>JBDHSE010000086.1:0-9501 GCA_039807955.1 Ideonella sp.
GTGCTGCGCCGCGACGGCGAGATCGGCCAGTTCATCCCCGCCGGCCAGCCGGTGTTCACGCTCGCCTGCTGCGCGCCGCTGCGCGTCGCCGCCGAGGTCGACGAGGAGGACATCGTTCGCGTCGCCGTCGGCGAGAAGGTCGTGCTGCGCGGCGATGCGCTGCCCGACCGCGTGTTCGACGCCAGCGTCGCCGAGATCACACCGAAGGGCGACCCCGTCGCGCGCAGCTACCGCGTGCGCATCCACTTCGCCGACCCGGCCGCCGTCGTGGCCGCCGGCGTTCGCACCGGCATGACGATGGACGCGAACATCATCGTCGCGCGCCGCGACGGCGTGCTGCTCGCGCCGAATCGCGCGCTGCACGGCGACACCGTCTGGGTCGTCGAAGATGGCGTGCTGCACGCGCGCACGGTCAAGCGCGGCGTCGCCGGCACCGAGCGCACCGAGATCGCATCCGGCCTGCGCGAAGGCGACGAAGTGGTCGTCTCCGACATCGGGGCGGCGCGCGAGGGCCGGCGCGCAAAGGTCGTCGCGGCGGCGGCGTCGGTGCCCGCCTCGGCCGCGGCGCGCTGACGGGGCGGCCGGCGTGTCGATCACGCTCGACATCGCGGTCGCGCACCTGACGGGCCGCAGGCGCCAGACGCTCGTCTCGCTCACCGGCGTCGTCCTCGGCGTCGCGTTCTTTCTCGCCGTCTCGGCGCTGATGCGCGGCTCGGAGCAGGACTTCATCAAGCGCCTCGTCGACAACAGCCCGCACATCACGGTCTACGACGAGTACCGCCAGGCGCGCGAGCAGCCGGCGGCGATGCGCTGGCCGGATGCGGCGGTCGATGTGCGCAACGTGCGGCCGCAGCGCGAGACGCGCGGCATCCGCGGCTGGCCGCAGCGGCTGGCGGCGGTCGAGGCGCTGCCCGGCGTGCGCGCCGCGCCGGTGCTCGCCGGCTCGGCGGTCCTGACCTTCGCCGGCCGCCAGCAGGGCGTCGCGCTGTCGGGCATCGTGCCCGAGAAGATGAAGCACGTCTCGACGATCGAGGAGAAGATGACGCACGGCTCGCTCGACGCGCTGGCCGCGAACCCGAACGGCATCATCATCGGCCAGGGCCTCGTCGACAAGTTCAGCCTGCACATGGGCAGCACTCTGTCGGTCGTCGGCGACGACGGCCAGAGCCGCCCGCTGCGCGTCGTCGGCATCTTTCGCACCGGCAACGCAGCGTACGACGAGGATCAGGCCTTCGTGCTGCTCAAGCGCGCGCAGTCGCTGCTCGGGCGCGAGAACCGAATCAACCGCATCATCATCCAGCTCGCCGACCCGTACGCGGCGCGCGACGTGGCGCAGACGATCGAGGCCGCCGTCGGCTACAAGTCGGTATCGTGGATCGAGGCGTCGGAGGACGTGATGAGCCTGCTGCTCGTGCGCAACCTCATCATGTACAGCGTCGTCGGCGCGATCCTGGTCGTCGCCGCGTTCGGAATCTACAACACGATCTCGACGATCGTGATGGAGAAGACGCGCGACATCGCGATCCTGAAGTCGATCGGCTTTCGTGCCCGCGACGTGCGCCGCGTGTTCCTCATCGAAGGCCTGATCGTCGGCGCCTTCGGCAGCAGCTTCGGCGTGCTCGCCGGCATCGGCTTGATGGCCGTGCTGGCGCAGGTCGAGGTCCGCCCGCCCGGCGTCGCCGAGATCGTGCACCTGCCGATCTGGTGGGGCGCCGACCAGTACGCGCTCGCCGCCGCGTTCGCGCTGCTGTCGTGCGTCATCGCGTCCTACCTGCCGGCGCGCCGCGCTGGCAAGGTGCATCCGGTGGATATCCTGCGCGGAGCGGCTTAGACAGGTGGGCGAAGTCATACGCGCCGAGAACGTCACGCGCACGCTTGCGGGCGAGGTGCCGGTCACGCTCGTGCGCGACGCCAACCTGCGCATCGCGCGCGGCGAGTTCGTCGTCATCATGGGGCCGTCGGGCTCCGGCAAGTCGTCGCTGCTGTACCTGCTCGGGCTGCTCGACGTGCCGAGTGCCGGCCGCATCGCGATCGACGGCGAGGATACAAGCGCGTTCGACGACGACGCACTCACCGCGTTGCGCCTGGCCAAGCTCGGCTTCGTCTTCCAGTTCCACTTCCTGCTTGCCGAATTCAGCGCGCTCGACAACGTGCTGCTGCCGATGCGCAAGCTCGGCCGGCTGAACGACGCGCAGGCGAAGGCGCGCGCAGAGCACCTGCTCGAGCGCCTCGGCATGGCCGACCAGCGGCACAAGCGCCCGGGCCAGCTCTCCGGCGGCCAGCGCCAGCGCGTCGCGATCGCCCGCGCGCTCGCCAACGACCCGCTCGTGATCCTCGCCGACGAGCCGACCGGCAACCTCGATTCGGTCTCCAGCACCAATGTGCGGGACATCCTGCACGACCTCACGCGCGAAACCGGCAAGACCGTCGTCGCTGTCACCCACGACAGCAGCTTCGCCAGCGTCGCCGACCGCCGCATCGGCATCGTCGACGGCCGCATCGACATGGCGTGGCGGCCGCAGGAGACTCGGGCAAGCACTTGACCGATGCCCGTCGGCGAGCCGCGCTGCGAGCCATCCGGAGGCGGCCGAACGTCGCATCTCTGCCGCTCGATGCTCGTGGCACGCGACGATCGGTTCGCCTTGGTACGAGATCAAGTACGAGATCAGCTTTGCAGCTTTGCTGAAGTTCAGCTATGCTGCAATGCATGAAAGCGACAGTCACGATCAACAGCCGCGGCGTGGTGACCTTGCCGGCCAAGCTGCGCCGTGCACTGGGCCTGGAGCCCGACGACCAGTTGATTGCCGAGACGACGCCAGAAGGCCTGCTGCTGCGCCCGGCCGTCACGCTGCCGGTCGAGGTCTACACGGCGAGTCGCGAAAGCGAGTTCGATGTCGCCGAAGCCGAACTGGCGCAAGTACTTGCGAAGCGTTCCGCGGTCACGGTGCCACGCCGGCGGGCGGTGCGGCGCTGAGAGCGGTCGCACAAGCGCGGAGCTTGCGCCGGCGCGATGCGGATCTTCCTCGACGCCAACGTCTTGTTCTCCGCCGCCAAGACGGACGGCGCGGTGCGCCAGTTGCTGCGCCTTGCGCTCGAGCAGGGGCATGAGTGTTGCGCCGATGCCTATGTGCTGGCCGAGGCAAGACGCAACCTGGCCGCGAAGGGTCCGCGAGCGCTGGCGGTGCTGGACGCGCTCTTGCCGCACCTGCGCCTGGCATCCGCCGCACCGTCCGAAGCCCCGTCGGCGCAGATCGATTGGCTGCCGGAGAAGGATCGCCCGGTGCTGGCGGCCGCGATCCGCCTCGCTTGCGATGCGCTCGTTACGGGCGATCGCACGCACTTCGGCGCGGGATATGGCAAGGTCTTTGCTGGCGTCGCGATCCACTCACCGCGCTCGCTGGCAGAGCAGATCCTCGCGGCTGCCCCATGAGTTGGCCAGCGGCCTTCGCGCCGGACGTCGCATGATGTCGTCAACGATCGTTTCGCCAGATTGCCCCGCGGAAACGTCGTTGTCTTCGCTTGCGGCCGCAGTGCCGCAGCTTGGGGGGTAGGCCGCGGCTGGACGCTGCGCAAGAATCCGGGCTCGATCACCGCCCACCAAGGAGCCGCCATGCGCGCACGCAGAACGAAGAATGGTTTGACCGTGCGCGCCGTCGCCGGCTCGCACGTCGTCATGCTCGGCATGAACATGCCGCGCGCGGACTGTGATGGCCACATGGGCTTCGCGATCCACCGCACCGATCACGCCGGCGAGGAGGCGCGTTGGATGAGCGGCACGAAGACCTTCGAGGCGACCGACCCCGGCTTCGCGCCCGGCTCGACGTACTCGACGCGCGAGCATCCGGTGCAGGGCTTCACGTGGTCGGACTATTCGGCCAAGCCGGGGCGGCGCTACACCTATCGTGTGCTCGCGCTGAAGGGCCCGCCGCAGGACCTGCAGCCGTTTCGCGAGGTCGCGGTCGGCGTGACGACCGAGTCGGAGGCGGGCGGCGACAACGACGTCTTCTTCAACCGCGGCGCCGCCGCGTCGCAGGAGTACGCGCGCCGCTTCGGCAACGTCGCGCCCGACGAATCGAACCCCGACGACCCACGCTGGGCGTGGCTGTCGCGCGGCGCGGCGGAGGCGATCCTGGCTTTCATCGAGCGCGCGAGCGGGCCGGACTTCGCGCTGCGCGTCTCGGCCTACGAGTTCCGGCTGGCGTCGGTCGCCGAGGCGCTTGCCCGTGCGCATCAGCGCGGCGCCGACGTGAAGGTGATCTACGACGCCAACCCGAACCGGCCGAACGCACAGGGCGTCGTCTTCCCGCGCGACGCGAACCGGGCGACGGCGAAGGCGGCGCGCATCAAGTCGCTGTGCATCGAGCGGCTGACCGATCCGCGGGTGAAGGATGCGCCGATCTCGCACCACAAGTTCATCGTGCTGCTCGAACGCGGCGCGCCGGTCGCGGTGCTGACGGGGTCGACGAACTTTTCGGTCGGCGGCGTCTACGGCCAGTCGAACGTCGTCCACATCGTCGAGCAGCCGGCGGTCGCCGCGGCCTACCTGCAATGCTGGACACTGATGGCGGGCAAGCCGTCGCACGCCGAGTTGCGCGCCGCGCTGTCGGCGTTGAACGTGATACCGGCCGCCCGGCCGCCGAAGGGCATCGGCGCGATCTTCAGCCCGCAGCAGACGCTTGCCGCCCTCGACTGGTACGCCGATCGCGCGAAGACGGCGACGGGGGCCCTTTGCATGACGTTCGCGTTCGGCATGGGGGCGCCGTTTCGCGAGAGCTACCGCGAAGGCGAGGCCGGCCTGCGCTACGCGCTGCTCGACAAGCTGCTCGCGTCGGGCATCCCGAAGACCAAACGCGCCGCCGCTGAGGCCGAGATGCTCGCGCTGCGCAAGCAGGTCGAGAACCGCTTCGCCGTCGGCAACCTGCTTGCGACCAACAAGTTCGACCGCTGGCTGCGTGAGGCGCTGCCGGGGCTCAACTCCAACGTGCGCTTCATCCACACCAAGTTCGCGCTGATCGACCCGCTCGGCAACGACCCGGTCGTCATCAGCGGCTCGGCCAACTTCAGCGCGGCATCGACGACCGACAACGACGAGAACATGCTCGTCATCCGCGGCAACCGGCGCGTCGCCGACATCTACCTCGGCGAGTTCATGCGGCTGTGGAGCCACTACGCGTTTCGCGAATGGGCGGCGGCGCAGGACAAGCCGGAGGAAACGAAGTTCAAGTTCCTCGACACCGGCAACACCTGGTGGCGCGGCTACTTCGGCAACTCGGCGCGCAGCCGGCAGCGGGCGTACTTCAGCGGCGTGGCGTGAGCGCGGCGCAGGCCGCGCCGCGGGGTCCCGTCAATCGGCGCGGCGGGGCGTCAACCGCCGGATGGCGCGGCCTTGGCCGACGGCTGCGGCAGCGAAAGCGTCCCGCTGCGCGAGAAGCGCACCGCGCCGAAGCTGCCGCCGGCGAGCTTGCCGCTGACAGCATACGGAATCTCGCCGCGCGATGGCGCGCCGCTGAAGCCGACGAGCACGCGCGCGACGTTGAACGCCGAGACCGTCACCGGCACCGTGATGACCGTCTCGCCGAAACGCGGCACCCTGCCCTTCTGATCGCTGACGCCGGTCGCGACGGCCTTGCCGTCGAGTTCGAGGTCGACCGCGACGCCGTCGAATTCGATCGCCGCGTCGTTCGGGTTCTGCACCCGCAGCCGCACGGCAAAGCGCAGTTCGAGCCCTTCGCCCTGCAGCGGATCGACGCCGACGACGTTGACGCGCAGCGCGTCGCCCATCGTCGCGCAGGCGGCGAGCAGCAGGAGCAGCATCGCGGCGCAAAGCGTTGTGACGCGCGGGCCGATGGGGAGATGGATTCGGTTTGTCATTGCACGGCGCTCGGTTCGATGGCGATCCCTTCGGTGGCCCATTGTGCTGTGCGCCGTACGCGACGGATGAAGCGGTGCTGCCGGCGGCGGGTATCGGCGAAAGGGACGGCACAGCAGGGCTGCTGACCCTCACCCCGGCCCTCTCCCGCAAAGCGGGAGAGGGAGGCGGCCAACTCCGGCGCGGGGGAGAGGGTTGGGGTGAGGGGGCGGTGCCACGCAACCCAACGCCCAATGCGCCGATCGACCTGAAGTTTCAACTCAAGCCCACACCCGCTGCAGCCAGGCGTCGAGCGCCTGCACCTCCTCGATGCAGACCGAATGCTCCATCGGGTAGTCGTGCCACTGCACGTCGTGGCCGAGCGCGGCGAGCGCGTCGCGCGATGCACTGCCGCGCGCGATCGGCACGACGCCGTCGTCGCGGCCGTGGGCGAGGAAGATCGGCACGTCGCGGTTGGCCGGCGTGCGTTCGGTGGCGGTCTGCGGCGCGAGCGGGAGGTAGCCCGACATGCCGGCCAGCCCCGCGAGCCGATCGGCATAGCGCAGCCCCGCGAGCAGCGCGACGGCGCAGCCCTGCGAGAAGCCGGCGAGCACGATGCGCCGCGCCGGCACGCCGCGCGCGACCTCGCGGTCGATCAGCGCGTGCACGTCGCGCACCGACTCGCGCAGGCCGGCCTCGTCCTCGCGCTGCTGCAGGTCGGAGGCGCGGATGTCGTACCAGGCGCGCATCTTCATGCCGCCGTTGATCGTCACCGGCCGCTCGGGCGCGCGCGGCATGACGCAGCGCACCGGGCCGTGGCGACGCAGGTCGAGCGCGTCGCACATCGGGATGAAATCGGTGCCGTCGGCGCCGAGGCCGTGCAGGATGATGAGCACGGCCTTGGTGTCGCCGGCGGGGCAGAGTTCGATCGTGGCAAGCGTCATGCGGGTCTCGTCAGGTGGTCGGTGCGGCGTTCCATTGTCCGGCCAGCGCCTCGCAACGGCGCGCGAGTTCGGGCAGCGCGACGTCCGTGTCGAACGCGACCGCTGCTTCGTCGGGCGCGATCGGCTCGCGCACGCGCAGCTGCAGGTCGAGCACCGCGAGGTCGGCGTCGGATGCGTCCTTCGCTTCCCGAAGGCGGCGCGCGATGCGCTCGCGCAGCACCGCATCGGGCGCGTTGCACTCGAGCAGCACGAAGCGCGCGCTGCTTGCCGCAGCGACGGCGCGCAGCGCGTCGCGCTCGCTCCTGCGCAGCGCGACGGCGTCGACGACGGTCGGGATGCCGGCGGCGAGCAGGTCTTGCGCGATGGCGCAGAGCTTGTCGTAAGTGCGGCGGGTCGCCTCGGCGCCGTAGAGCGTCGCGACCTCGGCGGGCGCCGGGCGGGCGTCGGCGGCGATGCCGAAGAGGCGCTTGCGCTCGACGTCGGAGCGCACGCGCACGGCGCCGGCGTGCTGCGCGACGAGCCGCGCGACGGTGCTCTTGCCCGAGCCCGACAGGCCGCAGACGAGGACGAGCAGCGGCGCGTGCGAAACGGATGCGGCAATGGATTCGGCCAGTGCAGCATCGCGCTCGGCCGCGGCGAACGCGTCCGCACCGCGTTGTCCGGCGCGCAGCACGGCGACGCGCGCCCGCACCAGCGCGCGGTAGACCGCATGAAAGCGCAGCAACGCGAGGCCGGCGTAGTCGCCGCTGTGCTCGGCCCAGGCGCTCGCGAAGCGCCAGGCGAGGGCCGGCAGGCCGTGGCGCAGCAGGTCCATGAAGGTGAAGGCGATGTCACTCGAGACATCGATGTGGCGCAGTTCGGCGTTGAACGCGATGGCGTCGAACGGCGTCGGCGCGCCGTCGATCAGCGCGATGTTGCCCAGATGCAGGTCGCCGTGGCCTTCGCGGACGAAGCCCTGCGCCCGGCGCTCGCGCATCAGCGGCGCGAGCCGCGTCCATTCGCGGGCGGTCCAGTCGCGCAACGCGGCAACGCTTGCTGCCTGCTCGGGCGACGAGGCCGCGGCCTGCAGCGCGTCGAGATTGGCAAACGCCCAGTTGTGGGCCGCTTCGGGCGCGCCGTACTGCGGCGGTGAAGGCGGCAGCGAAGCATGAAACGCGGCGATCCGCTGCGCGAGCGCGTCGATGTGCGATTCGGTCAACCGGCCTTCGCGCGCCATCGCGTCGAGCAGCGCGCCCTGCTCGAAGCGGCGCATCAGGAGCACCCAGTCGAAGGCCTGCGCGGCGTCGGCCGCAGTGCCGATGCGCGGCGCCTGCGGCGTGCCGACGATCGGCAGCACGTCCAGATAAGTCTGCGGCGCGGTGCGCCGGTTCAGCCGCAGCTCTTCGGCGCCATCGGCGCGGCGCAGCGTGGGCGTCGTGAAGTCGAGGAAGTCAAGCTTCAGCGGCTTGTGCAGCTTGTAGACGTGTTCGCCCGCGAGCACGAGGCTCGAGATGTGCGTCTCGATCAGCGTGCGCTCGGCGGGCGGCGCCGCGATCGCGTCGCCCGTCATCAACGCGGCGACGAGCTGCGCGTGGCGGGCGAGGGCGTCGTCCACCGGTCGATCAACGATCAGTAGTTCAGCCCGATCGCGTCGCGCACGTCGTTCATCGTCTCGCGCGCGACGCTGCGCGCGCGCTCGGTGCCGGCGTCGGCGATCTTGCGTACCTTCTGCGGATCGGCGCGGTACGGCGCCGCGCGTTCGCGCCACGGCTGCTGCTGCGCGATGATGGCGTCGATCACCGGCTGCTTGCATTCGAGGCAGCCGATGCCGGCCGTCGTGCAGCCCTGCCAGACCCAGTCGCGCGTCGCTTGGTCGCTGTAGACCTTGTGGAAGTCCCATACCGGGCACTTCTCGGGGTTGCCGGGGTCGCTGCGGTGCACGCGCGCCGGGTCGGTCATCATGCCGCGCACCTTCTTCGTCACCTCCTCGGGCGTGTCGCGCATCAGGATCGCGTTGCCATAGCTCTTGCTCATCTTGCGGCCGTCGAGGCCGGGCAGCGTCGCGACCTCGGTGTGCAGCGCCTGCGGCTCGACGAGCACGGTGCGCCCGGCGCCGCGCAGGTGGCCGTGCAGCAGCTCGCGGTCGGCGTCGGTCCAGCCGGCGATCGACGCCGCCGCCTTGGCGAGGATCGCCTCGCCCTTCGCGAGCGCTTCGGCGGCTCCGGTCTCGCCGAAGGCCTTGCGCTGGCGCTCGAGGTAGCGCGCGTCGTCCTTCGACAGCTTGGCGATTGCTGCCGCCGTCTGCGCCTCGAACTTCGCGCCGCGGCCGTAGAGGTGGTTGAAGCGGCGCGCGACCTCGCGCGTCAGCTCGACGTGCGACGACTGATCCTCGCCGACCGGGACGAAGCTTGCCTTGTAGATCAGGATGTCGGCCGCCTGCAAGAGCGGGTAGCCGAGGAAGCCGTAGGTCGCGAGGTCGCGATCCTTCAGCTTCTCCATCTGGTCCTTGTAGGTCGGCACTCGCTCGAGCCAGCCGAGCGGCGTCCCCATCGCGAGCAGCGTGAAGAGCTCGGCGTGCTCGGGCAGGCGGCTCTGGATGAAGATCGTGCACTGCTCGGGGTCGAGCCCGGCGGCGATCCAGTCGATCACCATTTCGTAGACGTTGTTGCCGATCACCTCGCGCTCTTCGTAGTGCGTCGTCAGCGCGTGCCAGTCGGCGACGAAGAAGAA
>JBDHSE010000087.1:0-9370 GCA_039807955.1 Ideonella sp.
AGACGATCGCGTCCGCCGTGGCGAGCCGATGCTCCCGATGCAGGTCCGCCGCAAGCAGCGCGATCGGCGTGTCGAGCGCGACGACGACGCACTTCAGTTGCTCCACCGCGCTTCGCGCGTCCCGCGACGCGTGAAACGGTACTGTGGGCGGCACTTCTTGGCGAAGGCGGCAGCGCGGCAGGGCCATCCACCCTCACCCCGACCCTCTCCCGCAAGCGGGAGGGAGGACGCCAACTCCCTCTCTCCTCGTGGAGAAGGCTGGGGTGAGGGGGCCTTGCCGCACGGGCCGGCGCCGAGCGAGCTGCTCGACCTGTGGTTTCACTTCAGGGCACGCCGGATACCAAGCGTTGCGCAACCCTGCTGCGTCGCCCTCACCTGAAATCGCGGTAGGTGAGCGCCCGCTTCGGCGGTTCGCACTGGAACGGCGGCTCTTCACCCGCCTGCGGTGGTTTGTCGCAAGGCGCGAAGAAGGCGTCCGCCTCGGGGTTGTGGAATTCGGCCAGCCGGGCGGCGACGTAGCTTGCCTTGTCGGTGTCGCCCCAGGCGGCGAGCGCGTAGGCCCAGGCCATCATCAGCCGGGCGTCGAGCAGGTAGTGCGGCGCGCGCCGGAACGCCGTCACCGGGTCGATCACCTGCCCCGGCGTCGTCACCTCGGCGTAGTCGGCGTGGTGGCCGAACAGCACGCTTCGCTTGCCCTCGGCGATGCGCTCGTCGAGCGGCGCGGCGCCCGCCGGCGGCGCGAAGATGACGACAACGCGCGCGTAGTCGGCGAGCGCCGCGAGCGCGCCGAGCACGATCAGCGCGCCGCCGAGCAGCAGCGTGCGCGAGCCTTGCGGCGCGTTCTGCGCCGCCGCCGTCTGCCGCGTCCCGCCGAGGCATAACCCGAACGCGAACACCGTCGGCAGCAGGAAGTGGGCGTACCACAGCGGGTACTCGAGTTGGCTGTGCAGCGCCATCAGCAGCACCATGACGAACGCCGCGCGCAGCGTCGCGTGCTCGGCGTCGTCCCCCGCATCGCCCGCGGCGCGAAACGCCCGCCACAACGCGAAGCCGAGCAGCGCGAGCACGAGCGCCGCCAGCGGCAGGCCGAGTTCGACGGCGAACTGCAGCGGCAGATTGTGCGTGTGGTCGAAGAATGCGACCGGCCGGCCGGGGAACGGCGTCAGCGTCCAGACGAAGTTGAACTCGCCCCAGCCGACGCCGAGCCACGGATGGGCGGCGATCAGCGCCAGCGTGTTGGCCCAGATCGCGAAGCGCGAGCTCGAGATGTCGCCCTTGTCGAGCTGCGCGTCGCCGCCGAACAGGTGGTGGCTGTCGTGCGCCAGCGCCGCGAGGCCGAACCAAAGCAGCGCGAAGACGATCGGCGCGCAGACGAGCCCGGCGCGCACGCCGCGCGGCAGCCGCCGATCGGCAAGCCCCCACGCGCCGAGCAGCAGCACGCCGAGCATGCCGGTGCGCGACGCGCTCAAGACGACGCCCGCAAGCAGCAGCACGCCCAGGCCGATGGTCGCGGCGCGCCCGACACGGCGCCGCCCCGCAAGCCAGGCAAGCGCGACGAGCGACCACAGCAGCAGGCTGCTCAGGTGGTTCGGCTGGCGCAGGTTGCCGGCGGCACGGCCGTTGCCGACGCGCGCGATCCAGTCGCCGTCGGTCCACTGCGGCGCGAAGACCTGCAGGATGCCGATCAGCGCGCCGACCACCCCCGCCGCGAGCAGCGCCGCGCAAAGCGCCTCGAACGCCGGCTGCGCACGCCCCGCGCGCGCGAGCGCCGCGCCGGCCGCGGCGACGACCACCGCCACGGCGATCGTGCCGATCGAAGACAGCGCGAGCGTCCACGGCAGCGCGGCCCACAGCGGCGCCGCGGCGGCCGCAGCCGCGAGCAG
This sequence comes from Ideonella sp., assembly GCA_039807955.1. Lineage (GTDB taxonomy): Bacteria > Pseudomonadota > Gammaproteobacteria > Burkholderiales > Burkholderiaceae_C > CAIKUF01. The sequence goes on from JBDHSE010000087.1 coordinate 1,884, forward strand.
CACCAGCGCAGCCAGCAGCGCGCGCAGCCCGCCCGGCCACGGCGCCGCAAGCGATACGCCCGGCAGCGATGCCAGCACCGCGACCCAAGCCCCCCAGCCGACATACGCCGCCGCCTGGTTGAAGAATGTCGCCGACGGCGGCAGGTTGTACGCGATCAGCGTCGGCAGCGTGACGGCGGCAAAGGCGAGCGCGAGCGAATCGGCGCCGGGCCGGGCGTCGGCGTTGTCCTCAGGAGCGAGCGAGCGGGAAAGCAGCATGCGCGCGATTGTCAGCGAGCAGCGGCCACGCCAAGGCGCGGCATGATCGCGCGCTGGTTGGCAGCCGAGCGGTAGCAAGTCATGATGCGCAAACGCAATCGTCGATGTGCTGACACGACACTCATGGATATGCAGATCGCCAAGTGGGGCAACAGCCTCGCCATCCGCATCCCTTCGGCGATCGCGCGCCGCTTCGGTCTGCGAAGCGGCGATACGGTCGACGCGCAGATCACCCTCGACGGCGCGTTGACGATCCGGGCCGCGCCATGGAACCGCCGCGGACGTCCATCGGCGATTCCGAAGGTCGCTATACTTGTATAGCGGCGGAATCCATCCCCGCCATGGTTTGGTCCCAAGGAGTTCTCATGTTGGCCATTCGCCTGCCCGAAGCGATCGAGAAGCGGCTCGATTCATTGGCTTGCGAAACGGGGCGCACCAAGACCGCTCTGGCGCGTGAAGCCATTCTCGAATACATCGACGACCTGGAAGACCTATATCTAGCCGAGTCGCGCGCCCGGCTGGGCCGCAAGGCGATCCCGCTCGATGAAGTCGAACGGGACCTCGGCCTTGCGGATTGAGTTCGACCCCGGCGCGCTCGATGACCTGAGAAGGCTGGGCCGCCCCATTCAACAGCGTCTGCTCGGCTTCCTGCGCGTAAGAGTGGCCGCACTGGAGAACCCCAGGAGCATCGGGGAGCCGCTGTCCGGCGCGCGGCTCGGCAGTTACTGGAAGTACCGCGTCGGCGACTGGCGAATCATCTGCGACATACAGGACAGCCGAATCGTGGTTCGCGTCCTGAGAATCGGCAACCGGCGCGACGTCTACCGTTGAGACGCCAAGGCTGCGGCTGGCAGAAGCCGGGACGAGGAATGATGCGCCGCGGGCGAGAGCATCTGCCCCTTGCCCTCGGGCAGTCGCGCTCGATCAGCGCGGGCCGCGACGGGGGCAGACGCCGCGGATGACCCGCGGTTAGTGCGGTGGCGCGTTCAGCGCCGGTCGGCGCGATCACATGCCGCGAGCTGTTCCGGATCGAAGAACCACTACCCCGCGCTCGGGTCCGCGTCGCTGCCGCGCAGGGCCAGGGCATGGTTCAGCAAGGCTGGCACGTGCCGATTCGCGACTTCCCAGATGATGTCCGGATCGAGAGCGAAATAATGGTGCGCGATCAGATCGCGCAACCGAGCCGGCCCGCGACGGTCGGCGTCCGGAAATGACGCAAGCGCGTCGGCAGGCAGCTTCTTGATGGCTTCGCCGATCACCTGGAGGTTGAACAGCACCGCGTCGAAGGCGGCCTCGTCGGCGACGAACTGCTCGATCGAGCGCCCGACCGTCAGGCGGCCGATTCTCTCGGCACTGGCGATCAGGTCATCCAGGTACAGCAGCCAGCTACGTGACACGGATCAGATCGCGTTCGACATGTTGCCGCGCCCTGGGCTTCAGGCCCTTGCGCGTCACCAGATCGACGGGCCGGCACAGCAGACCCTCGAGATAGTCCTTGAGGTCGAAGTAGCCGTCGAAGGTGGCCGGGCCATCGAAATCCACCAACACGTCGACATCGCTGTCAGCGCGCATCTCGTCGCGGGCGGCCGACCCGAACAGCGCCAGATGCTTCGCGCCGAAACGCTTCGAGATGACGTCCCGGTGCTGCTGCAGCAGCGCGAGTATCGAGGCACGATCCATTGGGGCATTTTAGTGTCGTGAGTCGCAAGTGTGATCATGCATCCTCCCTCGGAGCGCCCGCCTGCGTCGTCACGACACCCTCCGGGGTCCGGCACAGACTGCGTGCAGGAAGGCGGTGTCCTCAGCCTGATGCACGATCGGGTTCGCGCACGCGCTCGACATCAAGCAACGCACCATGCAACTCGCACCGTGCAGATCGACGCCCCACGCGCACACGCCGCCTGGGAGCGTTTCGGCAGGCTTGCGGCACACGACCCGGCAATGTTCGAGCGCGCCGCGATGCTGACGCTCGAATCATCCAGAATGACGGACGACGCCCGCCATCTGCACCTGACGTTCACCCTGCGCCGCGCGGGCCGGTTGATACGTGTCATCTCCGCCCGCGACATGCACCGCAAGGAAAGAGCGATCTATGCCCAAAGCCACGAGGAACACTAAACCCCGCAGCGCTCCGGCCGCGTTGAAGCCGGTACCCACGTTCGGCTCGGAAGCGGCCGAGCGGGCGTTCTGGGAAACGCACGACTCGAGCGAGTACGTCGACTGGTCCGGCGCCCGCGCCATCCGGCTGCCGCGCCTGAAGCCGACCTCGAAATCGATCTCGCTGCGCCTTCCGGTCGCCCTGCTCGACGCGGTGCGCGTCGAAGCGAACCGGCGCGACGTGCCCTATCAGTCGCTGATCAAGGTCTGGCTGAGCGAGAAGGTGGCGAAGAAGACTGCGCCATAGGCAGCCTCATCGGCGACGAACAGCCCGATCGTGCGCCCGGCCGTCAGGCGGCCGATTCTCTCGGCACTGGCGATCAGATCATCCGGGTACGGCTGCCAGCTACGTGACACGGATCAGATCGCGTTCGACTTGCTGCCGCGCCCTGGGCTCGAGGCCCTTGTGCGTCGCCAGATCGACGGATCGGCACGGCGGACCCTCGGCCATGTTCGAGCGCGCCGCGGTGCTCAAGCTCGCACCACCCAACGCACTGCGCACCGGGGACGCACTTCGTCTGGCCCCGCGCCGAGCAATGCGGAGCTTGGCGCATCGCGACACTCGACGACGAGCAGAGCCGAGAATGCGCGCCGCCGCCGGCCCGTCGCTCGCCCTGCTCGTCAGTGGGCTGGCGCCGAAGCGGCGCCGACTACTGCGATCAGACGCAGTTCGGGGTAGCGCGTCTGCAGTTCCGCCCAGTCCAGACGCACCTGCTCGCAGACGCGTTCGTTGTTGAGCTTGCACACCAGGCCGAGCGCGCGCGCCGCCTCGTCGGGCTGGCCGTTCAGGCCGGCGACCTGCGCGTAGCGGAACATCACCGGCAAGGTCGGGAAGCGTTCGGCGACCTCGCGCATCCTCTCGAGGTCGGCCGCGCTCCAGCCCGGTGCGGGCGGCAGGATCATCATCCGGTGCATTTCGCGCGGCGCGTCGAGCAACCGCACCTCTGGCACCGGCGCCGTCGCGACCCGATCGACACCGATGCGCGCAGTGACGAAGCGCAACTGGCGAAAGCTCTCCTCGACACGCAGATATTCGACGCCAATCCAGAACAGCATCGCGACCATGCCGGCGAGCGGCAACGCAAGGGTCGCCGCAGGCAGCCCGCGCCCCGGCGCACCCTGCGGTCCGCCTTCGAGCAGACCCATCATCAAACCGACCGGCAGCAGGAAGTAGAGGTAGCTGTGCGGATACTCGACCATCGCGTGCAACAGCACGGCGCTGATCGCGAGCAGCAGCGCCCAGCGGTCCGGGTCGGTGCAGCGCCGCATCTGCCGCACGAACCACCATGCAAGTAGCGCGGCGAGCAGCAGCCCGAGCGGGATGCCGACCCACAAGACAAGGTCGAGGACGAGGTTGTGGCTGTCGGTATACCAGTACTGCGCGCTCGGGTGCGAAAGCGCCGTCGCCAGTTGCGCCGCGCCGATCTGGTTCCAGCCGTAGCCGAACCACGGCGCCTGACGTGCGCTGTCAATCAGCACCGGCCAGATCAGCAGCCGCGGGCTCGACGTGAGCCGGTCTTCGAGTGCGACGTTGTGCAACATCAATGCGTCGCCGATGCGCGACCACAGCAGCACGCCAACCGCAAACGCGATCACGCCTGCGACGACCGCACTCGCCGGCAGTCGAAGGCCCGCCCTGCGCCGCAACATCAACCAGCCCAGCGCAACAACGGCGACGAACAGCCAGCCGGTGCGCGACTGCGTCATCAGCATGCCGAAGCCGAACCAGGCTATGGCGAGCGCCGCGACACTGCCGCGGATGCGGCGCGCCTCGTACTCCCTCAGCGCGGCGGCCACCGCGATTGCGAGCAGCGTCGACAGATGGTTGGGCTGGGCGAGGTTCGCGAACGGGCGTCCGCCCGGACGCAGATCGGCAACGTAGAGCGATGACCCGAGCTGCAGCCATTGCCACAGCGCGATGCCGGTGGAGGCAACGCCGGCTGCGATGAAGACGCTGCACAGTCCGTCGATCACCTCAGCCCGGCGCGCACCGGCAAACGACGCGCCGCCAACCATCGCAAGCCCGAATCCGGCGATGAACAGACTTGCGAGCAGCGCATCGGATACGAAGACGATCTGCCCCGCCGCCCACTGCAGCCACGGCACAGCGGCGACGGCGAGCGCGACCCTCGCCGCCGCGGGCCATGCAACTCCGCTGGCACCGCGCGCGGCGCGCAGCGCGCTCGCCACTACCAGCGCCGCGCCGAGCGCCGCTAGCCACTGCTGCTGGAACGAAACCCAGGGCGGGTAGTGGCCGGGCAGCAGTGGTGCGAGCGCGAGCGCGAACAGTCCGAGCAGCAGCATGAGGTGGGGGCGGCGACCGGTGAAGCGGAAATGAGAAAGGGCGCCCGAGAGCGCCCTTCATTCAGGTCGAGAGACCTGCTACTTGCACGAACCCGGGAGGTACTTCGCGATGTTCGCGTTCCCGGGCTTACAGACCCAGGCCGCGACTTGCTTGCCGGCATCGTTCGAAACATCCATCGTATCCGATGCGGCCGCGTCGGCATACGGGGTCAACGTGATCGTGCCGTTGTCGATGTCGTTGTCGCCGAACCCGGTAGCGGTGACCGTCACGACACCGTCGGCAGAGGTGGCGACGCTCTTAACGTACTTCGACGTCTGGCTGGCGCTTTCGCAGCCCCAGCCGCCGGCGCCCGGCGCTGCGCCCGACGCCATCGACTGATACACCTCGGTGATTGCCGTGCGGCAGCCCGACGCCGCGAGAATCACCTCCGACATCTTCGCCTTCTTCGTGTACTGCTGGTACGCCGGCAGCGCGACGGCGGCCAGGATGCCGATGATCGCGACGACGATCATCAACTCGATCAGGGTGAAACCTTGTTGAACTCGCTTCATGGTGAGGTGCTCCTTGTGGAGTGAGGGTTGAGACACGACCCCCATGAATGCAGGTGCCGTGCCAGCCCCTTTCCCCCCGTTCCGGCGTGAAATCCTGCCGCGAGATGACGAATCCGGTCACATCCGGCCGCCGGCAAGGGCCGTGGCAAGCCGGATGGGCGACAAATTTCGTCACTTGCCTTGCGCGGGTGCCAACATCGCCAGGCGCCGGGCCCGTCGCCACAAGCCGACCCTGCGGCGTGCGCAGATCAGATGTGGGTAGCCGCGGAGCGAGCGTCGGCAGTTCCGTATTGCAGTAGCTACAATAATCCGTGCGAATCGAGTTCGATCCTGCGAAGGATGAAGCCAATCTGGCCAAGCATGGTGTGTCCTTGGCTTTGGCGACCGAACTCGATTGGGAAGCTGCATGGGTGTGGTTCGACACCCGCTTCGGGTATGGCGAACTGCGAATGATCGCCCTCGCGCCGAAGATCGAGACCCTGTACTACGCAGCGTTCGTGGACCGTGGCGATGCGCGAAGGATCATCAGCCTGCGCCGTGCCAACCGACGTGAGGTGAAACACTATGTCCAAAGTCTCCAGGCATCCATCCATCGTCGCGCCTACGGTGGTGGAGGACCGCGCCATCAACGCGGCGGCCAAGGCCGATCCCGACGCTCAGCCGCTGACCGCGGAGCAGTTGAAGGCGATGGTTCCGATGCGAAGCCTTCGCGGCCGCCCGAAGTCGGCCCATCCGAAGCAACTTGTCTCCGTGCGCTACAGCGCCGAAGTCCTGGCCTACTTCAAGGCGACGGGCGAAGGCTGGCAGTCGCGGATGGACGGCGTGCTTCGCGAGTACGTGGCGCGCCAGTCGCGGCGCGCATAGGCGTTGCGGCGCGCGCGTCGAAGGAGCTCGGCGCTTGGTGCACCAGGCACGCCACCATCATCCGATGCGGGTCTCGACTGGCACCGTTGTCGCAGGCAAGTTCGTTCTGGCGGGATCTGGCCTGCCCAAGTGCATCACCTGCCCCGCCGCCAGCGGCCGGATGCGGTGCGGCGTCTCGATGCGGGCGATCTCGGCCATCACGGCGTCGAGTTCGCCGGGCTTGACGTGAGTGATGTAGACATCGACGCAGGCGTTCAGCGGCCCGGACAGCGCGGCAAGCTCGACGCCGAGCGTCGCCGGGCAGAGGTGGCGGCTGATACCGGCGAGCGTGCGCTCGGCGTTGCCGAAGGCGGCTTCGATGACGAGCTCCTCGACGCGCAGGCTTTGCAGGCGCTGCCACAGCAGCGGGTTCGGGCCGGTGTCGCCGGTGAAGACCCACCAGCCGGCGTCGCCGCCCTCGCCCGCATTGCCGGCGCGCACCGCGAAGCCGGCGGCGGGCACGGTGTGCAGCGCGCACAGCACCTCGATCGTCTTGCCGCCGAGCACGAGGCGGTCGCCGTGTTCGAACGGCACGAACTCGAGCGCGGGGTGTTCGGCGCTCGGCAGGCGCGTGAAGTCGGGCCAGATGACGCCGTTGAAGATGTGATCGCGCAGCGCGGCGAGCGTCGGCGCGAGCGCGTGGATCTGGATCGGCGGGCGTCCGGCCGCGTGGCGCTGCGCGATGACGCTGTCGGCGAGCAGCGCGATCGCGAGCACGTGGTCGAGGTGCGAGTGGCTGAGCAGGATGTGGTCGATGCGCGCAAGTTCGGCCAGCGTGAGGTCGCCCACGCCGGTGCCGGCGTCGATCAGCACGTCGTCACCGATCAGGAACGCGGTGGTGCGGCTGCCGGCGGCGATCGCCCCCGAGCAGCCGAGGACGCGGACGCGCGTTGCGGGCTTCGCCGCGGCGCCGTGTGATTCATCCCGCGGCAACGGGTTCGATGTGCTGGTGTCGGGCATGTTCGGGGCGTGCAGGGTGCGGCGCCGGTCGTGGTGTTCGTTGGCGGCGGGTGAGCGGGCTTTGATGCGTATCGCGATGCGATGACGGCGCGCACAAAGGTCTATCGGTTGCTCCTGCGAGCCCGGCTTGCCCGGCGGGACATGAAACGGCGCGGTGGGCGGCGCGTGCCAGCGAAGGCGGCGGCGCGGCAGGGCTGTTGGCCCTCACCCCGACCCTCTCCCGCGCGCGGGAGAGGGGGCAAGCCCACGCCGTCCCGCGCGCAGCCGAGGGAGCAGGCCAACTCCCGCGCGCAGGAGAGGGAGCAGGCCAACGCCGCCTTCCGCACGCGGCCGAGGCAGCAAGCCAGCTCCCT
>JBDHSE010000088.1:0-9308 GCA_039807955.1 Ideonella sp.
CGAGGAGGGCAAGCACACCGCGGCGCTGATTCCAGGCGCCGAGTTCGTCTCGCTGGACAGCGCGAACCACATCTTGCTGCCCGGAGAACCTGCGTGGCAGCACTTGATCCGCGAGTTTCGCCGCTTCGTTCCGGGCGACATCGCTGGCAGCGGCGCGTTCTCCGATCTGACCGATCGTGAACGCCAGGTGCTCGAACTCATCGCGCGCGGTCTGGACAACCATGAGATCGCAGCGGCGCTGGCGCTGAGCGAGAAGACCGTCGGCAACCACATCACGCACATCTTCGCGAAGGCCGAACTCGCCAACCGCGCGCAGGCGATCGTGAGGGCGCGCGACGCCGGCTTCGGGCAACCGCCGCCGTTGCACTGAGCGGCGGCCCGGGGGCACGACCCTCGCGGCGCAACCCTCGTGCAGCCGGTCTGGGGGCGCACCCTCATGCACTTGCGCGCATGCACGGCGTGAAATGTGATGGCCGGCGCGATGCCGGCGACCTCACGATCGAAGGAGTGCATGATGTTTCGATCCGCCGCATGGGCCATGGCTGCCGTCGTGATCGCCGGCGCCGCGCAGGCCAACGAGATTCCGTACCCGAGCAAGCCGATCCACTTCGTCATTCCCGGCGCCGCCGGCAGCGCGCCGGACCTGCGCGCGCGGGCGATGGCACCGAAGCTGTCGCAGGCCCTGGGCCAACCCGTCGTCGTCGAGAACCGCCCGGGCGCGCTCGGCGTGATCGCTGCGCGCGAGGTGGCGCGTGCGGCGCCCGACGGCTACACGCTGATCATGAACGGCAGCCTGCTTCTGATGAGCGATCTGCTCAAGCCCGATCCGTCGTTTGCCGGCATGCGCGCCTTCGCGCCGGTGACCTTCGTCTCGGCGGGGCCGGTCATCCTTGCCGCCAGCGCGGCGCAGCCGATGCGCACCCTGAATGACCTGCTGGCGACGGCGCGCGCCGCGCCGGGCAAGATCAGCTACGCGACGGCCGGGCCCGGCAGCATGCAGCAGCTTGTCGCCGCATCCGTCGAGAAGGCTGCCGCAGTCAGCATGCTCGAAGTGCCGTACAAGTCGCAGGCGCAGGAACTGCCGGACCTGCTCTCGGGGCGTATAGCGACCACCTACGCCTACTACCCGGTGCTCGCCCCGCACCTGCAATCGGGCCAGGTCCGCGCACTGGCCGTCGCCTCCAAGCAGCGCCTGGCAGCCCTGCCTGATGTCCCGACTTTCGCTGAGGCCGGCCTGGCCGGCATCGAGGGCAAGGGCTGGATGGGCGTGATGGTGCCGCTCGGGACGCCGGAGCCGATCATCCGGCGCCTGCACAAGGAGTTCGCCGCGGTGCTCAAGTCGCCCGAGATTGTCGAGATGTGGATCTCGAGCGGCGCCGAGCCTGGCGGCAATACCCCGGAAGAGTTCGCCGCCTACATCAATGACGAATACGAGCGCTGGGGCAGGCTGTTGCGCGAGCGCGGCATCAAGATCGACTGATCTGTCCCTCGCGGCGGCCGGGCGCCGGTGGCTCGGAGTTCCGCGCGTCGCGTTCGCGAGCCGCGTTCCGACCGGGTCGGGTCGGCGAACGGGCGACTGACGGCACCGATCAAGTGCCGTGCCGCCGCATCATCGACGGCCGCGACGCGTCGCGGGCACGGCGGGTGGTGGCGAGTGCGCAAGCGCGTCACGGCGGCCGGGTTCGCGCAGCGAGGGGGTGGCGGCGGCCAGGCCGTTTCGAAAGTGATCCTGGCTCAGGGTGCGCGCCGTATCGGCGTCGCGCCTTTCGAGTGCGGCCATCAACGCGCGATGTTCGGCCAGCGATTCGTCGATCCGCCCCTCGCGAAACAGCGAGTGGTGCCGGTTGAGTTTCATCACCTTGCGCAGGTCGCCCGCGATCTGGCTGCGCCAGCGGTTGCCGGCGATGGCGAGGACGTGCAGGTGAAAGTCCTCGTTGAGCCGAAAGAACGCCTCTCGATCGTGCGCGGCCGCTTCCAGCTGCGCATGCAGCGCCCGAAGTTCGTCGATCTGTGAAGTGCTCGCGCGGCGCGCGGCGTCGGCGACGGCGTCGCTCTCGAGCAGGCCGAGCAGATGATAGACCTCGCTTACGTCCTGCACCGACATCTCGGTCACGTAGGCGCCGCGGCGCGGCTTCATCGTCACCAGCCCCTCGACGGCGAGTACCTTGAGCGCCTCGCGCAGCGGCGTGCGGCTGATGCCGAAGGCAGCGGCGAGGGCTTGCTCGTCGATCCAGTCGCCGGGTTGCAGAATGCGGGCAAAGATCTGTTCGCGCAGCCGCTCGGCGACCTCCAGGTACAAGGCGCGGCGCGCAAGCGGGGCGGCGGGGGTCTGGGCCATGGGCATTGATCGAGGAGCGGTCGCGAAACGCGAGATGTCAGTCTGGCGTCGGGTTTGCATTCATAATTATGCATAATGCGGCTCGCGCGACAAGCGAGAAAGGAGCGATTCGATGAGTGTCAGCACCAAAGTCAACGGCGGCACCGAGGCGGCGCTCGACGCGTGGCGCAAGGCCGCGGCCAAGGCCGCACCGGGCGGCGACCTGTCGCAGCTCGACTGGCACACGCCCGAGGGCATCGTCGTCAAGCCGCTCTACACCGCGGCCGACACGGCGGGCCTCGCGAACGCCGACACCTTGCCCGGCTTCGCGCCGTACGTGCGCGGCCCGCAGGCGACGATGTATGCGGTGCGGCCATGGACGATCCGCCAGTACGCCGGCTTCTCGACCGCCGAGGAGAGCAATGCGTTTTATCGCCAGGCGCTGGCTGGCGGCGCGCAGGGCGTCTCGGTCGCGTTCGACCTCGCGACGCACCGCGGCTACGACAGCGACCATCCGCGCGTGACGGGCGACGTCGGCAAGGCCGGCGTCGCGATCGATTCGGTCGAGGACATGAAGATCCTGTTCGACGGCATCGACCTCGGCAAGGTCAGCGTCTCGATGACGATGAACGGCGCCGTGCTGCCGGTGCTCGCGAGCTACATCGTCGCCGCCGAGGAGCAGGGCGTCGCGCAGGAGAAGCTCTCGGGGACCATCCAGAACGACATCCTGAAGGAGTTCATGGTCCGCAACACCTACATCTACCCGCCGGCGCCGAGCATGCGCATCGTCGGCGACATCATCGAGTACACGGCGTCGCACATGCCGAAGTTCAACTCGATCTCGATCTCGGGCTATCACATGCAGGAGGCGGGCGCGAACCAGGCGCTCGAACTCGCGTTCACGCTCGCCGACGGCAAGGAGTACGTGAAGACCGCGATCGCGCAGGGCCTGGACGTCGACGACTTCGCGCCGCGCCTGTCGTTCTTCTGGGCGATCGGCATGAATTTCTATCTCGAGATCGCGAAGATGCGCGCGGCGCGCCTGCTGTGGTGCCGCATCATGCAGGAGGCCGGCGCGACGAAGCCCAAGAGCCTGATGCTGCGCACCCACTGCCAGACCTCGGGCTGGAGCCTGACCGAGCAGGACCCGTACAACAACATCGTTCGCACCACGATCGAGGCGATGGCCGCCGTCTTCGGCGGCACGCAAAGCCTGCACACGAACAGCTTCGACGAGGCGATCGCGCTGCCGACCGAGTTCTCGGCGCGCATCGCGCGCAACACTCAGCTCATCTTGCAGGAGGAGACGCACATCACGAACGTCGTCGATCCCTGGGGCGGCAGCTACCTGATGGAAAAGCTCACCCAGGACATGGCCGACGCGGCGGCCGCGATCATCAAGGAGGTCGATGCGATGGGCGGCATGACGAAGGCGGTCGACAGCGGCTGGGCCAAGCTGCGGATCGAGGCGAGCGCGGCCGAGAAGCAGGCGCGCATCGATTGCGGGAAGGACGTCATCGTCGGCGTCAACAAGTACCGCCCGGAGCAGGAGGACGCGATCGAGACGCGCGAGGTCGACAACGTCGAGGTGCGCAAGCAGCAGATCGCGCGCCTCGAGACGATCCGCAAGACGCGCGACGCCGCCGCCGTGCAGGCCGCGCTCGCCGCGCTGACGGCCTGCGCGCAGGGCGGCGCTGGCGCCGACCGGGCCAACCTGCTCGACCTGAGCGTGAAGGCGATGCGCGCGCGGGCGACGGTCGGCGAAGTGAGCGACGCGCTGGAGAAAGCCTGGGGCCGCCACCGCGCCGACACCCAACGCGTGAGCGGCGTCTACGCCGCGGCCTACGACTCGGCCGAGGGGTGGGCCGCGCTGCAGCGCGAGATCGCCGACTTCGCGCGAGCCGAGGGCCGCCGGCCGCGCGTGATGATCGCCAAGCTCGGTCAGGACGGCCACGACCGCGGCGCCAAGGTCGTCGCGACCGCATTCGCCGACCTCGGCTTCGACGTCGACATCGGCTCGCTCTTTCAGACGCCCGAGGAATGCGCGCGCCAGGCGATCGAAAACGACGTCCACGCCGTCGGCGTCTCAACCCTCGCCGCCGGCCACAAGACGCTCGTGCCGGCGATCATCGAGGCATTGCGCGCGCAAGGCGGCAGCGACATCGTCGTCTTCGTCGGCGGCGTGGTCCCGAAGCCGGACTACGAGGCGCTTTACGCCGCCGGCGTGAAGGGCATCTACGGTCCGGGCACGCCGATCCCGGCGAGCGCGAAGGATGTGCTCGAGCACATCAAGGCGGCGAAGTGAGCCGCAGCGCCGAGCACTCGACGCGTGCCGGGCAGGCTGACTTCGTTCGCTGGTTCGGCCCCTTGCTCGATGCATTGCGCGACCTGGGTGGGTCGGCGTCGCCGCGCGAAGCCGTCGATCGGATTGCCGAGCAGGAGCGCGTGCCGCAGGAACAGCAGAACGCGACACTCAAGTCCGGCCAGAGTCGCTTCTACAACCAGGTTCATTGGGCGCGTCAGTACCTCGTCTGGGAGGGTTTGATCGATTCGGGCAAGCGCGGCATCTGGTCGCTCACGGCCAAGGGTCGTGATGTCCGGCTCGACGCTGATGCCTCGCGCGAGATGTTCCTGCGACAAGTGAAGCGCCATGCCGGTTTGCGCAAGCAGGCAGAAGACCAGAGATCCTCGGATGCGAACGCCCAGGATGCGGCGGCCGATACGCCTCAGTCGGATCAAGACAGCGCGTTGGACGCGTTCCTCCAGGTGATCCGAGGCATGTCGGCGAAGGGATTCGAGCATTTGTGCATGCGCTTGCTCCGGGAGGCCGGCTTCGAGCGGGTTCAAGTGACCGGTCGATCGAACGACGGCGGCGTCGACGGGATTGGTGTGCTGCAGGTCAACGATCTCGTCAGCTTCAATGTGGTGTTCCAGTGCAAGAAGTGGGATCAGTCGGTGCCGCCGAAGGAGGTACGCGACTTGCGCGGCGCGATGGACGGCCGGGCCGAGAAGGGCATCTTTCTGACGACGAGTACGTTCAGCAGCAACGCGCGAGCCGAGGCGCAGCGGCAGGGTGCCGCGCCGATCGAACTCGTCGATGGCGTCAAGCTCTTCGAGATGTGCAAGAAGTACGAGCTTGGTTTGAAGCCGCGTGTTGTCTACGACGTCGATCCGACCTTCTTCGAGCAGTTTGGTTGATCGGGAAACCTCTGCGATACTGTATTACCGAAATACATTGGGATCGACCATGGCTGTTTCCGTTCGCATGGACCCGCTGCTCGAGCGCGAGCTGGACGCCGCCGCGAAGCGGCGCGGCATCACGAAGTCGCAGTTCATCGTCGAGGCGGTCGAGCGCGCGCTCGGGCGCCGCGATCCGTACCGGCTGATGCAGCAGCTTCAGGCCGAGGAGAGCATCAAGTATCCGAAGGCCGCCGAAGCCTTCGCGAGCGACGAGCAAGAGTACGAAACCGACGCTTCGCGCAAGCAACTCGTTGCACGGCTGAGGAAGAAGCACGGTGTCGGCGGCACTCGTTGATGCCGGGCCGATGGTCGCGGTCTTCGGCCGCAGCCAGGCGCGCGCCGATCACTACAAGGCCTTGCTGCGAAAGGCGGTCGACGAGGCGTGGACGCTTGCGACGACTTGGCCCTGCGTCGTCGAGGCAAGCTACCTGCTCGCGCCGCCGCGGCGCTACTCGCTCCTGCGCTGGATAGGGGCGGGCGGTATCTCGGTCTTTCCATTCGAGGTCGAAGCGCTGGAGGGCATGGTCGAGCTGATGGATCGCTACACGCAAGCGCCTCGCACCGAGATGGACCTGGCCGACGCGTCGCTCGTCTGGCTCGCGTCCGACACCGGCGTGACGCGCGTGATGACGATGGATGCGCGCGACTTCGACCGCTACCGCCTGCCCGACGGGCGAGCGTTCGAGATCCTGTGACGCCGATGCTGACCGCCGCCGACGAGGCCCTGCTGCAAGCCGTGCTCGGTGCGCACGGCCCGGCCAAACGGCGTGCGATCGCGAAGGCGATCACGCTGCTCGAATCGACGCGCGCGGATCATAGGGTGCGCGCCGACGCGTTGCTCAACGCCTTGCTGCCGCACGCCGCGAAGGCGTTCCGGCTCGGCGTCAGCGGCGTGCCGGGGGTCGGCAAGAGCAGCTTCATCGAGGCGCTCGGCCTATTCCTGATCGAGCGCGGGATGCGCGTCGCGGTGCTCGCGATCGATCCGTCGTCGAGCGTGTCGGGCGGCTCGATTCTCGGCGACAAGACGCGCATGGAGCGCCTCGCGACCGACGAGCGCGCCTTCGTGCGGCCGAGCCCGTCGGGCGGCACGCTCGGCGGCGTCGCCGGCAAGACGCGCGAGGCGATGCTTGTCTGTGAGGCGGCGGGCCACGACGTCGTCATCGTCGAGACGGTCGGGGTCGGCCAGAGCGAGACGGCGGTCGCCGGCATGACCGACATGTTCGTGCTGCTGCAGTTGCCGAACGCCGGCGACGAACTGCAGGCGATCAAGAAGGGCGTGATGGAGCTGGCCGACCTCATCGTCATCAACAAGGCCGACCTCGACGAAGCCGCCGCGACGCGGGCGCGGGCGCAGATCACGTCGGCGCTGCGGCTCTTCGGCCAGCAGGGACGACCGGAGCACGCGCAGCACGAGGCGGATCGCTGGCATCCGCGGGTGATGCAGGCGAGCGCGCTGCGCGGCACCGGGCTCGATGCGTTCTGGGATCACGTCTCGCGTTTTCGGCAGTTGCAGCGCGCGAGCGGGCAGGATGCCGCGCGCCGGCACCGGCAGGACGAGGCGTGGATGTGGGAGCGCATCGAGGCCGGACTGCACGAAGCGTTTCGCGCCGACCGCGCGGTGTGCGCCGCGCTGCCGGAGACGGCGCGCCGGGTGCGCGACGGCGAACTGGTCGCGTCGGTTGCGGCGCGCGAACTGCTCGCGCTCTTCAAGGCGGGCGCGGCGGTTGAAGCACAAGCGACCGGCGATCGCGAGCCGGCATGCGGCACGCAATGACAACCGGGTAACGTTCGCAGGCGTCCCGACACACAATCGGTTCAAACCGTATCGATCGAAGGAGCGAGAGATGCACGACATCGTCGAACTGCTGGAAAAGAAGCGCGAGGCGGCACGCCAGGGCGGCGGCGCGCGGCGCGTCGAGGCGCAGCACGCCAAGGGCAAGCTGTCGGCGCGCGAGCGCATCGAGCTGCTGATGGACGAGGGCAGCTTCGAGGAATGGGACATGTTCGTCGAGCACCGCTGCGCCGACTTCGGCATGCAGGACAACAAGATCCCCGGCGACGGCGTCGTCACCGGCTACGGCATGATCAACGGCCGGCTCGTGTTCGTCTTCAGCCAGGACTTCACCGTCTTCGGCGGCGCGCTCTCGGAGGCGCACGCCGAGAAGATCTGCAAGGTGATGGACCACGCGATGAAGGTCGGCGCGCCGGTGATCGGCCTCAACGATTCGGGCGGCGCGCGCATCCAGGAGGGCGTCGCCTCGCTCGGCGGCTATGCCGAGGTGTTCCAGCGCAACGTGCTGGCGTCGGGCGTGATCCCGCAGATCAGCATGATCATGGGACCGTGCGCCGGCGGCGCGGTGTACTCGCCGGCGATGACCGACTTCATCTTCATGGTGAAGGACTCGAGCTACATGTTCGTCACCGGCCCCGAGGTCGTGAAGACCGTGACGCACGAGGAGGTGACGGCCGAGGAGCTGGGCGGCGCGACGACGCACAACACGAAGAGCGGCGTCGCCGACCTCGCGTTCGAGAACGACGTCGAGGCGATATTGATGCTGCGCCGCTTCTTCAACTACCTGCCGCTGTCCAACCGCGAGAAGCCGCCGCTGCGGCCGAGCGGCGACCCGGCCGACCGGCTCGACTGGTCGCTCGACACGCTCGTCCCCGACAACCCGAACAAGCCCTACGACATGAAGGAGCTGATCGTGAAGGTCGTCGACGACGGCGACTTCTTCGAACTGCAGCCCGACTACGCGAAGAACATCGTGATCGGCTTCGGCCGGCTCGACGGCAAGAGCGTCGGCGTCGTCGCCAACAACCCGCAAGTGCTCGCCGGCTGCCTCGATATCCGCAGCAGCATCAAGGCGGCGCGCTTCGTTCGCTTCTGCGACGCGTTCAACATCCCGGTCGTCACTTTCGTCGACGTCCCCGGCTTCATGCCCGGCACGAGCCAGGAGTACGGCGGCATCATCCGCCACGGCGCGAAGCTGCTGTTCGCCTACGCCGAATGCACCGTGCCCAAGATCACCGTCATCACGCGCAAGGCCTACGGCGGTGCCTACGACGTCATGAGCAGCAAGCACCTGCGCGGCGACGTGAACTTCGCCTGGCCGAATGCCGAGATCGCGGTGATGGGCGCCAAGGGCGCGGTCGAGATCATCTTTCGCGAGGACAAGGCCGACCCTGCCAAGCTCGCCGCGCGCGAGGCCGAGTACCGGACGCGCTTCGCGAACCCCTTCGTCGCCGGCGCGCGCGGCTTCATCGACGACGTGATCCAGCCGCACGAGACGCGAAAGCGCATCTGCCGCAGCCTCGCGATGCTCGAGGACAAGCAGCTCGACAACCCGTGGCGCAAGCACGGCAACATTCCGCTGTAGGCATGGCATGGGCGTGGTACTTCAAGTCACCTTGACCTGTCCGCATTGCGGTAGGGCGACACGCGAGACCATGCCCACCGACGCCTGCGTCTACTTTCATGTGTGCGCCGCCTGTGGCGCGCGGCTGACGCCAAAGCCGGGCGACTGCTGCGTCTATTGCTCCTACGGCGACGTGAAGTGCCCATCGAAGCAGCAGGGCGAGCCGTGCTGCAGTTGAAGGACTGACCATGTTCAAGAAGATCTTGATTGCCAACCGCGGCGAGATCGCCTGCCGCATCATCGCGACCGCGAAGAAGCTGGGCATCGCGACCGTCGCCGTCTACTCGGAGGCCGACCGCAACGCGCGTCATGTCGGCCTCGCCGACGAGGCGGTG
>JBDHSE010000089.1:0-9262 GCA_039807955.1 Ideonella sp.
ACCTGCGCGCGGCGCGCGATCGAGCGCGCGGCGTCGATGCCGTTCACGCCCGGCATGTGGACGTCGAGGAAGGCGACCTGCGGCGCGTGCAGGTCGAAGAGTTCGACCGCCTCGCGGCCGTTGCGCGCCTCGGCGATCACGTCGAGTTCGGGCCACAGGCGCGCCAGATGCGCGCGCAGGCTCGCGCGCAGCAGCGGCTCGTCGTCGGCGATCAACGCGGTGGCGGCAGGCATCAGGCTTGCGATTGTGCGTGGCGAAAGACGATCTCGGCGCGCACACCGTGCGGCGCGTTCGCGTGCAACTCGAGCCGGGCATCGTCGCCGAAGAATGCCTGTAGCCGCGCGCGCAGGTTCGCAAGGCCGACGCCGGCGGGCGCGTCATCGGCCATGCCGACGCCGGTGTCGGCCACCGCGAGCGTCACCGTCGCGCCGTCCGCCGCGATACGGCCCTCGATCGTGATCCGTCCGCCTTCTTCGCTCGGGTCGATGCCATGGCGCACCGCGTTCTCGACCAGCGTCAGCAGCGCCATCGCCGGAAAACGCAGGTCCGCCAGTTCGGGCGCGGCATCGATCTCGAACTGCAGGCGGTCGGGCATGCGCAGATGCATCAGATCGAGGTAGGCGCGCACGAGCCGCAGCTCGGACGCGAGCGTCGCGTCGGTGTCGCTCAGGCTCGGCATCGCGGCGCGCAGGTAGGCGATCAGGTGGCGCAGCACCGGCGCCGCGCGATCGGACCCCGACTCGACGAGCGCCTGCACGTTGGCCAGCGTGTTGAACAGGAAGTGCGGCTCGATCTGCGCATGCAGCAGTGCAAGCCGGGCGTCGGCCGCCTGACGCTCGAGCGTCTCGCGTTCGAGCGCGAACTGCAGGTCGGCGGCGCGCATCTGCTCGTCGCGCGCCCGCACCAGCGCGCCAAGGGTGACGACGATGCCCAGCGCGAGCGCCGTCATCGAAATCGAGAAAAAGCCCGAGATCAACCCGCTGTGACCGAGCAGCGCGCCAAGGTCACCGTCGACGCGAAACAGATAGGTGAGAAACGTCGCCAACGGTGCGACGCAGGCGACCGCGACGACCTGCACCAGCCAGCGCGGCAGCCAGCGGTGCGACCACAGCCCGGCGCCGGCGAAGGTGAGCAGCAGCATCATGCCGACGAACACCGTGCGCCCGAGGATGACGGGAAACGGCGTCACGAACCTCGGTGCGAGCAGCACCGCACCGAGCACGCTCAGCACGAGCACGGTGACGATGCGCCGCGGCGTGATCGCCGCCGCCCAACGGCCCAACACCGAGGACGAGACGGCGGCAGCGCGCAGGTTCATGCCGCGCACGATATCCCGGCCGCCGGGTGCCGGCCAGCCGCCGCCGCCGGGCGCTGCGACGAACGACGGTTTGCGGGGTGCGAACGGCGGTGCACCCCGCAGGCGAGCCCGCACGCCAGCCGCTCAGCGCCGGAACCGATAGCCGATCCCGGCCTCGGTCAGCAGGTGCCGCGGCATCGACGCGTCGTGCTCGATCTTCTTGCGCAGGTTGGCCATGTGCACCCGCACGTAGTGCGTGTCCTCGGCGTGGCCCGGCCCCCAGACCGCCTTGAGGAGTTGCTGGTGCGTGATCACGCGGTCGGGCTGCGTCGCGAGCTGGGTCAACAGCCGGTACTCGATCGGCGTCAGCCGCAGCGGCGCGCCGCCGCGTTCGACGACGCGGCGCACGAGGTCGACCGTCACGTCGCCGAAGCGGATCGCCGGCTCGGCCGCCGCCGCCGGCAGCGCCGCGCGCCGCAGTTGCGCGCGAACGCGGGCGAGCAGCTCGCCGGCGCCGAAGGGCTTGACGAGGTAGTCGTCGGCGCCGGCGTCGAGCGCGGCGATCTTGTCGCTCTCGTCGCTGCGCGCCGATAGCACGATCACCGGCGCGCCCGACCAGCCGCGCAGCTCGCGGATCAGGTCGACGCCGTCGCCGTCGGGCAGGCCGAGGTCGACGACGAAGAGTTCGGGGCGCCGGCTGCCGGCCTCGATCAGCGCGCGCTCTAGCGTCGCGGCCTCGAACACCTCGTGCCCCTCGCTCGCCAGCGTCAGCCGCACGAAGCGGCGGATGTCGGGCTCGTCCTCGACCACCAGGATGCGCGCGCGCAGCTCCATGCCCCGCTCCTTCCTACACCTCGCCCGCGATCGCGCTGCCGTCGTCCGCCGGCGGCTGGCCGCGCGGCAGCTCGATCGTGAAGCGCACCCCGTCGACGCCGTTCGATCCGAGCCGGTTCTCGGCGCGGATCGTGCCGTCGTGCGCCTGCACGATCGCGCGCGAGATCGCCAGGCCGAGGCCGACGCCGGGGGTCGCGTCCTCCTTGGCGCCGCGCTCGAACTTGTCGAACATCGCCTCCTCGCGCCCCGCAGGCAGCCCCGGCCCGTGGTCGTCGATGCGGATCTTCACCGTCGACGCCCCCGCCGTCGCGCCGAGCTCGATCGCGCTGCCCTTGGGCGTGTACTTGGCGGCGTTCTCGAGCAGGTTGACGAGCACGCGCTCGAACAGCACCGCATCCAGATGCAGCAGCGGCAGGTCGTCGGCCAGCCGCACCCGCACCGGCCGCTCGGCAAGCGCGTGCCCGCACGCCGCGAGCGCGCTGCCGACCACCTCCTCGAGCGGCTGCCACTCGAGGCGCAGCGGCACCGCGCCGGCCTCGAGGCGCGCCATGTCGAGCAGGTTGCCGACCATGGTGTTCATCCGCAGCGCCGACTCGCGGATCGACGCCGCCAGATCGCCCTGCACGTCGCCGAGCGCCGGCGGCGTCATGATCAGCGTGTCGGCGAGGCCGACCAGCGCCGCGAGCGGCGTTCGCAGGTCGTGCGAGATCGTCGCCAGCAGCGCGTTGCGCAGCCGCTCGGACTCCATCTGCACCGTGCTGCGGCGCGCGACGTCGATGTAGTGGATGCGCTCGAGCGAGATCGCGAGCAGCGACGCGCAGGTGTCGAGCAACTGGCGCTGATCGGGGCCGAGCATGTGGCGTTCGGCCGGCTGCACCGCGAGCACGCCGCGCAGCCGCATCGGCGCCTTCAGCGGCAGCACCATGCACGCGCTCGCGGCGAGGGTGTCGGTGCCGAAGCCGGCCGCCTCGCCGCGGTCGAAGGCCCACTGCGCGACGGCGGCGTCGACCTCGGCCGTGCCGCCGGGCAGCGCGACGAGCCGATCGTTCGCGTCCTGCGCCAGCAGCGACGACCTGGCGCCGAACTCGGCGGCGAGGAAGCGCGCGCCGATCTCGGCCACCTGCTCGGACAGCAGCGCCGCCGACAGGTCGCGCGACATATCGTAGAGGCTGCGCATGCGGTGCTCGCGCCGCGTCGCCGCCTCGGCCTGCACCTTGAGTCCGGCGGTGAGCTGGCCGATCGCGAGCGCGACGACCAGCATCACGCCGAAGGTGACGAGGTACTGCACGTCGCTGACCGAAAACGACATCCGCGGCGGAACGAACAGGAAGTCGAACAGCGCGACGCCAAGGAAGGCCGCCAGCACCGCCGGCCCGCGGCCGTGGAACCAGCCGATACCGACGACGACGAGCAGGAAGAACATCACGATGTTGGTCAACTCGAGCCGGCCGTGCAGCGGCGAGGCGAGCAGCGCGACGAGCGCGCCCGCGCCCGCCGCCGCCGCGTAGCCGCGCCAGGCGAAGCTCGCCGCAGGCGCCGCGGCGCGGCGCGGCGCGAGGCGCTCGCGCGCCGCGGCGGGCACCGCCATCTGCAGCACGTCGAGATCGTCGGCGGCGAGTTCGGCGATGCGGTCGGCAGCCGAGGTCTGCCACGGCCAGCGCCGCTTGCCGCCGCGGCCGATGACGAGCCGCGAAAGGTTGTGCTCGCGCGCGTAGCGCACCAGCGCCGGCACGGTCTCGGGCGCGGCCGGGTTGGCGATCGTCGCCCCGAGCTTTTGCGCGAGCTCGAGCACGCGCAGCGCCTGCTCGCGCCGCGCCGCCGGCAGCCGGTGCACCGCCGGCGTCTCGACATGCACCGCGTGCCAGGCCACGCCGAGCTGCGCCGCCAGCCGCGCGCAGCCGCGCACCACGGTCTCGGCGCTGTCGCCGGTGCCGACGCAGGCGAGCAGCGCCTCGCGGTTGGGCCAGACCGTCTGCACCGAACGGCGCCGCCGGTAGGCCTGCATCTCGTCGTCGATGCGGTCGGCGGTGCGGCGCAGCGCCAGCTCGCGCAGCGCGAGCAGGTTGCCCTTGCGAAAGAAATTGCCCGCCGCGCGCTCGGCTTGCTGCGGCAGGTAGACCTTGCCGGCCTTCAGCCGCTCGAGCAGCTCGTCGGGCGGCAGGTCGACCAGCACCACCTCGTCGGCGTCGTCGAACAGGCGGTCGGGCACCGTCTCCCAGACCCGGATGCCGGTGATGCCGCCGACGATGTCGTTCAGGCTCTCGAGGTGCTGGACGTTCATCGTCGTCCAGACGTCGACGCCGGCGTCGAGCAGCTCTTCGACGTCCTGCCAGCGCTTGGGGTGACGCGAGCCGGGCGCGTTGCTGTGCGCAAGTTCGTCGAGCAACACCAGCGGCGCGGCCTGCTCGCGCGCCCAGGCGAGCGCGGCGTCGAGGTCGAACTCGTGCAGCACGCGGTCGCGGTACGACACGGGCTTCAACGCCAGGCGCGGCAGGTCGCGCAGCATCGCCTCGGTCTCGGCGCGGCCGTGGGTCTCGGCCAGGCCGACGATCAGCGCCGCGCCTTGGGCGTGCGCGGCGCCGGCCGCGGCGAGCATCGCGTAGGTCTTGCCGACGCCGGCCGACGCGCCGAAGAAGATCTTCAGCTTGCCGCGCCGCGCGCGCTCGTCGTCCTGCTGCACCTGCCGCAGCAGCGCATCGGGGTCGGGGCGGGCGTCGCCGGTCACGGCCGGGCTGCCCCGCAGGCGATGCAGGCGATGCAGGCGATGCAAGCGATCAGCATCGCGTGATGAAAGCCGGGATCATCGGCGCATCTTCCCACGCCGTGCGTCGCGCACGCCCTCTTCCGGCGGCGAACCGCGCGCGACCCACCACCAGGCGAGCGCGAGCGGCACGACGATCACGAGCAGCGACATCAGCACGCCGAGCCAGTCGTTCATGACGATTGACCGCGCGCCACCGCGTCGAGCTCCAGGTTCAGCCGCAACACGTGAACCCGCGGCTCGCCGAAGAAGCCGAGCCACGGCCGCTCGGTATGGCGCTCGGCCAGCGCTTGGACCTTCGCCGCCGCGAGGCCGCGCGCTCGGGCGACGCGCGCCACCTGGAAGTCGGCAGCGGCGCGGCTGATGTGCGGGTCGAGACCGCTGGCCGACGCCGTCACCAGGTCGATCGGCACCGGCGCCGTGTTGCCCGGGTCGGCCGAGCGCAACGCGGCGATACGCGCCCGCACCGCCTCATGCAGCGCTGGGTTCGTCGGCCCCTGGTTCGAGCCGCCGGAGCCGGCGGCGTTGTACGGCATAGGCGAAGTCGCCGAAGGCCGGCCCCAGAAGTGCCCGGGCTCGCTGAAGTGCTGCCCGATCAGCTCCGAGCCGACCGGCTTGCCGTCGCGCACGATCAGGCTGCCGTTGGCCTGCGCCGGGAAGGCGAGCTGCGCGATGCCGGTGACGGCGAGCGGATAGGCGAGCCCGGTGATCAGCGAGAGCGCGACGAGCAGCGTCAGCGCGGGGCGCAATTGCGAGTTCATGTCGGGTCCCTTTCAGGCCAGGCCGATGGCGGCGAGCAGCAGGTCGATCGCCTTGATGCCGATGAACGGCACGATGACGCCGCCCAGGCCGTAGATCAGAAGATTGCGGCGCAGCAGCGCCGCGGCGCCGACCGCGCGGTAGGGCACGCCCTTCAGCGCCAGCGGAATCAGCACGACGATGATCAGCGCGTTGAAGATCACCGCCGACAGGATCGCCGACTGCGGGCTCGCGAGCCCCATGACGTTGAGCGCGGCGAGTTGCGGATAGGTGGCGACGAAGGCGGCGGGGATGATCGCGAAGTACTTCGCCAGGTCATTGGCGATGCTGAAGGTGGTGAGCGATCCGCGCGTCATCAGCATCTGCTTGCCGGTCTCGACGATCTCGATCAGCTTGGTCGGATTGCTGTCGAGGTCGACCATGTTGCCGGCCTCCTTCGCCGCCTGCGTGCCGCTGTTCATCGCCACCGCGACGTCGGCCTGCGCCAGCGCCGGCGCGTCGTTGGTGCCGTCGCCCGTCATCGCGACCAGCCGGCCGCTGTCCTGATGCTCGCGGATCAGCTTCAGCTTGGCCTCGGGCGTGGCCTCGGCGAGGAAGTCGTCGACCCCGGCCTCGGCGGCGATCGCGGCGGCGGTGAGCCGGTTGTCGCCGGTCACCATCACCGTCTTGATGCCCATGCGGCGCAGCTCGGCGAAGCGCTCCTTGATGCCGCCCTTGACGATGTCCTTCAGCTCGACGACGCCGAGCGCCCGCGCGCCGTCGGCGACGACGAGCGGCGTGCTGCCGCGGCGCGAGACGTCTTCGACCGCCGCCTGCAGCGCGGCCGGGAAGTGGCCGGCTAGCGCCTCGACGTGGCTGCGGATCGCCTCGGCCGCGCCTTTGCGCAGCGCGCGCAGTTCGCCGTCGGCGCCCGGCAGGTCGGCGCCGCTCATCCGCGTCTGCGCGGTGAAATGAACGAAGTGCGCACCGAGCGCGGCGACATCGCGCTCGCGCAGGTTGAACTTCTGCTTCGCGAGCACGACGATGCTGCGCCCCTCGGGCGTCTCGTCGGCGAGCGAGGCGAGCTGTGCCGCGTCGGCGAGTTCGGCTTCGCTCACGCCGGGCGCCGGAATGAAGGCGCTCGCCTGCCGATTCCCGAGCGTGATGGTGCCGGTCTTGTCGAGCAGCAGCACGTCGACGTCGCCCGCCGCCTCGACCGCGCGGCCCGAGGTAGCGATGACGTTGGCCTGCATCATGCGGCTCATGCCGGCGACGCCGATCGCGGAGAGCAGCCCGGCGATCGTGGTCGGGATCAGGCACACCAGCAGCGCGACGAGGATCACGAGGCTCACCGGCTCGCCGCTGCCCGCCGCCTGCACGCCGAACAGCGAGAACGGCAGCAGCGTGACGACGACGCCGAGGAAGACGATCGTCAGCGCGACGAGCAGGATGGTGAGCGCGATCTCGTTGGGCGTCTTCTGGCGCTTGGCGTTCTCGACCATCGCGATCATGCGGTCGACGAAGGTCTCGCCCGGGTTGACCGCGACGCGCGCGACGATCCAGTCCGACAGCACGCGCGTGCCGCCGGTCACGGCCGAGAAGTCGCCGCCCGACTCGCGGATCACCGGCGCCGATTCGCCGGTGATCGCGCTCTCGTCGACCGAGGCGACGCCGTCGATCACCTCGGCGTCGGCGGGAATCGTGTCGCCGGCCTCGATCAGCACGATGTCGCCGCGGCGCAGGCTCTCGGCCTCGAGCGGATGCCAGTGCATCGCGCTGCGCGGCTCGCCGGCGCGGTACTCGCCTTCGAGCTTCTTGGCCCAGGTCTTCTTCTTCAGCCCGCGCAGGCTCGCCGCCTGAGCCTTGCTGCGGCCCTCGGCGAGCGCCTCGGCGAAGTTGGCGAACAGCACCGTGAACCACAGCCACAGCGCGACGCCGATCGTGAACGCATCGGGCGTCGCGAGCGCCAGCGCGGTCGTGAAGGCGCTGCCGACGTAGACGACGAACATCACCGGGTTGCGCCACTGCACGCGCGGGTCGAGCTTGGCGAACGCGTCGGCCGCCGCGGGACCGGCGAGCGCCGGGTCGAACAGGGTCAGGGTCTTGCGGGTCATGGCGGCTCTCAGCGTGCGTGCAGCATCAGGTGTTCGACCACCGGCCCGAGCGCGAGGGCAGGCACGTAGTTCAGCAGGCCGACCAGCAGCACGGTGCCGACGAGCAGCAGTGCGAACAGCAGGCCGTGCGTCGGCAGCGTGCCGGCGCCGGCTTCGAGCCGCTTCTTCGCTGCGAGCGACCCGGCGATCGCGAGCACCGGAACGATCACGCCGAAGCGGCCGAACCACATCGCGGTGGCGATCAGCGTGTTGTAGAACGGCGTGTTGGCCGACAGCCCGGCGAAGGCGCTGCCGTTGTTGTTCGCGCCCGAGGTCAGCGCATACAGGATCTCGCTGAAACCGTGCGGCCCGGGGTTGGCGACGCCGATCCGCCCGGCATCGGTCGCGACGGCGAGCGCCGTGCCAAGCAGCACGAGCAGCGGCGTGACGAGGATCGCGATCGCGACCATCTTCATCTCGTGCGCCTCGATCTTCTTGCCCAGGTACTCGGGAGTGCGCCCGATCATCAACCCGGCGATGAAGACCGCCATGATCGCGAACATCAGCATGCCATAGAGGCCCGTGCCGACGCCGCCGAAGATGACCTCGCCGAGCTGCATCATCACAAGTGGCACCGCGCCGCCGAGCGGCGTGTAGCTGTCGTGCATGCTGTTGACCGCGCCGCAACTCGCACCGGTGGTGACGGTGGCAAAGAGCGCCGAGGCGTTGATGCCGAAGCGCGTCTCCTTGCCTTCCATGTTGCCGCCGCTCTGGCTGGCGCTCGCTTGGCTGTCGGTGCCGAGCGACGCCAGCAGCGGGTTGCCCTGCTGCTCGGCGGCGGTCGCGGCGACGACCGCGACGACGAAGACCAGCGTCATCGCGCCGATCACCGTCCAGCCCTGGCGCATATCGCCGATCATGCGTCCGAAGACGAAGCACAGCGCGGCGGGGATCAAAAAGATCGAGAGCATCTGCACCAGGTTGGTCAGCGCGTTCGCGTTCTCGAACGGGTGCGCCGAGTTGGCGTTGAAGAAGCCGCCGCCGTTGGTGCCGAGCATCTTGATCGCAAGCTGCGAGGCGACCGGCCCCATCGCGAGGGTCTGCGTCTGCGTGCGCTGCTCCTGCATCACCGGCTGGCCCTGGGCGTCGAGCAGCGGCGCGCCGTCGGCGCCGGTCTTGGGCTGCTGCCAGCTCACGGCTTCGAGCGTCTGCACCGGCTGATAGGGGCTCAGGTTCTGGATCACGCCCTGGCTTGCGTTGATCAGCGCGACGGCGATCGACAGCGGCAGCAGGATCCACAGCGTGACGCGCGTGAGGTCGACCCAGACGTTGCCGACCGACTGCGCGTCGTGGCGAACGAAGCCGCGGATCAGCGCGATCACGACGACGATGCCGGTCGCCGCCGACAGGAAGTTCTGCACCGTCAGCGCGAGCATCTGCGTCAGGTAGCTCATCGTTGACTCGCCGCCGTAGCCCTGCCAGTTGGTGTTGGCGACGAAGCTGACCGCGGTGTTGAACGCCGAGTCGGGCGAGACCGCG
>JBDHSE010000090.1:0-9236 GCA_039807955.1 Ideonella sp.
AATCGTCACCAGCGGCCAGATCAAGCTCAAGAACGGCACCGAGGTGAAGGTCGACAACCGCGTCCAGCCGAGCAACGACCCGAACCCGAGGCCGCAGGAGCGCTAGGGCCGGGCGATGAAGTTCACCGACATCTTCATCCGCCGGCCGGTGCTGGCGATGGCGCTGAGCCTGCTCGTGCTCGTGCTCGGGCTGCGCTCGCTCTACAGCCTGCCGGTCAACGAGTTCCCGCACACCGAGAACGCGGTCGTCACCGTCAGCACGACCTACTTCGGCGCCGACGCGCAGACGATCGCCGGCTTCATCACGCAGCCGCTGGAGGCGGCGATCGCGCAGGCCCAGGGCATCGACTACCTGTCGTCGTCGAGCACCTCGGGCGTCTCGACGATCACCGCCACCTTGCGGCTGAACTACGACTCGAACCGGGCGCTGACCGAGATCAACACCCAGGTCAACTCGGTGCGCAACCAGCTGCCGCCGCAGGCGCAGGTGCCGGTGCTGACGGTGCAGATCGGGCAGACGGTCGACGCGATGTACATCGGCTTCTACAGCGACGAACTGCCGAGCAACAACATCACCGACTACCTGCTGCGCGTCGTCAAGCCCAGGCTCGACGCGGTCGATGGCGTGCAGACGGCCGAGATCCTCGGCGCCCGCAACTTCGCGCTGCGCGCCTGGCTCGACGCCGGCAGGATGGCCGCCTTCAACGTCACCGCGGCCGACGTGAGCGCGGCGCTCGCGGCCAACAACTACCTCGCCGCGCTCGGCGCGACCAAGGGCCAGATGGTCACGATCCCGCTCGCCGCCGGGACCACCCTGCACACCGTCGAGGAGTTCAAGCAGCTCGTCGTCAAGCAGGGCGGCGGTGCGCTGGTGCGGCTCGAGGACGTCGCCCAGGTCACGCTCGGCTCCGAGAACTACGACTTCAACGTCGCCTTCAACGGCAAGCGCTCGGTCTTCATCGGCATCAAGGCGGCGCCCGACGCCAACATCCTCGACGTCGCCGGCCGCGTGCGCACCATGTTTCCCGACATCCAGCGCCAGCTGCCGACGGGCCTGAAGGGCGAGATCGTCTACGACTCGACCGAGTTCATCGACAGCTCGATCCAG
This sequence comes from Ideonella sp., assembly GCA_039807955.1. GTDB lineage: Bacteria > Pseudomonadota > Gammaproteobacteria > Burkholderiales > Burkholderiaceae_C > CAIKUF01. The sequence continues at coordinate 1,109 of JBDHSE010000090.1, forward strand.
GAAGTCGTCAAGACGCTCGTCGAGGCGCTCTTGATCGTCATGGTCGTGATCTATCTCTTCCTCGGCAGCCTGCGTGCGGTCGCGGTGCCGGTGATCGCGATGCCGCTGAGCCTGATCGGCGCGTTCTTCGTCATGCTCGTGCTCGGCTACTCGATCAACCTGCTGACGCTGCTCGCGCTGGTGCTCGCGATCGGGCTCGTCGTCGACGACGCGATCATCGTCGTCGAGAACGTCGACCGCCACATGAAGGAGGGGCAGACGCCGATGAACGCGGCGCTCGTCGGCGCGCGCGAACTCGGCGGGCCGATCGTCGCGATGACGGTCGTGCTGATCGCCGTCTACGTGCCGATCGGCTTCCAGGGCGGGCTGACCGGCGCCCTCTTCACCGAGTTCGCGTTCACGCTGGCCGGCGCGGTGACGGTCTCCGGCCTGATCGCGCTGACGCTGTCGCCGATGATGGCGTCGCGCATCTTCCGCGCCGAGCAGGACGAGGGCCGCTTCGTGAAGGCGATCGACCGCGTCTTCGACAAGGTCCACCGCGGCTATCTGCGGCTGCTGCATTCGGTGCTCGACACCTGGGTCGTGCTGATCGTGATGGGCGTGCTGCTGATCGCCGCCGCCGGCGTGATGTTCAAGATGTCCAAGGCCGAGCTTGCGCCGGAGGAGGACCAGGGCATCGTCGGCGGCCTCGTCGTCGGCCCGTCGACGGCGACGACGCAGCAGATGCAGACCTACTCGCAGCAGATCTTCGACGTCGCCCGCGCGCTGCCCGAGTACGAGCAGATGTTCCAGCTCACCGGCGTGCCGACCGCCAACCAGGGCTTCGCCGGCGTCGTCTTCAAACCTTGGAGCGAGCGCACGCGCAGCGCCCACGAACTGCAGCAGGTGCTGCAGGCCGGCTGGAACGAGATCGCCGGCGCGCGCGTCGCGGCGTTCCAGTTTCCGTCGCTGCCCGGCTCGCAGGGGCTGCCGGTGCAGTTCGTCATCACGACGACCGAGCCGTTCGAGAACCTCGACAGCGTCGCCCAGCAGGTGCTCGCCAAGGCGAACGCGGCGCACCTCTTCTACTTCTCCGACACCGACCTGAAGATCGACAAGCCGCAGGCGACGCTCGCCGTCGACCGCGACATGATCGGCGCGCTCGGCATGACGCAGCAGCAGGTCGGCGCGGCGCTCGGTGCCGCGCTCGGCGGCGGCTACGTCAATTACTTCTCGATCGCTGGCCGCTCGTACAAGGTGATTCCGCAGGTGCTGCAGGTGGACCGGCTCAATCCGTCCGACGTGCTCGACTACCACGTCGCGACGCCGGGCGGCGGCGTGATCGCGGCGAGCACCTTCGCACACCTCACGCGCGAGGTCGTCCCGGAGTCGATCAGCCGCTTCCAGCAGCTCAACTCGGTGACGATCTCGGGCGTCTCGGGCCAGTCGCAGGGCGACGTGCTCGCCTTCCTGCGCAACGCGCTCGACGAGGTCGCGCCCAGCGGCTACAGCGCCGACTACTCCGGCCTGTCGCGCCAGTTCATGCAGGAGTCGGGCGGCTTCGCGCTGACCTTCGCGTTCGCGCTGATCATCGTCTTCCTCGCGCTGGCGGCCCTCTTCGAGAGCTTTCGCGACCCGATCGTGATCCTGGTGTCGGTGCCGCTCGCGCTCTTTGGCGCGCTGATCTTCATCTTCCTCGACTTCGCGTCGATCAACATCTACACCGAGGTCGGCCTCGTCACGCTGATGGGGCTGATCAGCAAGCACGGCATCCTGATCGTCGAGTTCGCCAACCAGTCGCAGCGCCACGGCATGTCCAAGCGCGAGGCGATCGAGCACGCCTGCAGCGTGCGGCTGCGCCCGATCCTGATGACGACGGCGGCGATGGTGTTCGGCGTCATCCCGCTCGTCATCGCCTCGGGCGCCGGCGCCGCCGGCCGCCAGGCGATGGGCATCGTCATCTGCGCCGGCATGGCGATCGGCACGCTCTTCACCCTCTTCGTCGTGCCGGCGATGTACATGTTCATCGGCAGCGACCATGCGCACGAACGCGACGCCGCGGCCGAGCCGCTGCCGGCGCCGGGGGTGCAGCCGGCGGGCTGACGGGCTCGGCGCGGCCGGTGCGCCTCAGCGCGCCATCCGCGCTTTCAGCGCCTGCGCCTATGCTGAGGTGCACCACTCAGGCTTGATCATCCGGCTCTGTCGGCCTATGCTTCGGCCTATGCCAAACAATCCGGAGGAACGAAGATGACCGAACGCCATGCCTCGCTGTTTCGCAACGGTCGCAATCAGGCGGTGCGCATCCCCCGCGAATTCGAACTGGAAGGCACCGAAGTGCTGGTGCGCAAGGAGGGCGAGCGCCTGATCCTCACCCCGATCCGCAAGAACAAGCTGATGGACCTGTTGGCGTCCTGGGAGCCGCTGGACGAGGGCCTGCCCGATGTGGAGGACCTGCCCGTGCAAGACCGCGCGCAACTGTGATGGCCGATCCGGCCTGGATGCTGGACACCAATACGCTGTCCGACTTGATCCGCAACCCGCGCGGGCCGCTGGTGCAGCGATTGGCCGCCGAAGCGCCCGACGCGCTGTGCACCAGCATCGTCGTCGCCTGCGAATTGCGCTTCGGCGCGCTGCGCAGGGCCTCGGCCGTGCTGACGCGGCGGGTGGTGCAGTTGCTGGACAGTCTTGTCGTTCTGCCCTTCGATGAGCCGGCCGACCGCCACTACGCCGACATCCGCGCCGCGCTGGAACGCGCCGGCACGCCTATCGGCAGCCACGACCTGTTCATCGCGGCCCACGCGCGCTCGCGCGGCCTGACGCTGGTGACACACAACCTGCGCGAGTTCCAGCGCGTGCCGGCGCTGCGCGTCGAGGATTGGCTCGCCGCGCCGGCCTGATCGGCGGGCCGCTCGCATTCGGACAGACGAAGACCGTGCCGCGGCGCGGTCTTCGCCTTCGGCGCCTGCAAACCGGGCGCGGCAGCTTGGACAGCGAGCGCAGCAGCCTTGCCCCGCCGGATCGGTCGGTGTCTTCGAAGAGGACTTCGCTCAGGACACCTGCTTGAACCTGGAAACTGCAGTTGACCGCTGCTGATTCTCACGAAAGCCGCGTGAACACAGACGTTCCAGGCTCCGTTCGAATTCACCTTTCAGGTGACTGCGCTACGCACTCGCCAGCACCGCGCTCGACGCGCCATGCGGCATTGCTCCTTCTCGCGGGCACGAGCCCGCAGCGTCGTCACCCTTGCAGGGCGCGGCCCAGCCTGAGGCTGGGCCCGTTCGCGCTGTCCAAAGACGCGCAGGCGTCTTTGGAGCCGCGGCGCTCACCCTTGCCTGACACGCCGATCACGGCACCGGCGAGCGCGTTCAACTGCAGTTCCCAGGGTCTCCTGCATCACGAATGCAACACCGGGGCCTTCCGTCGAGAAGGTTCTTGCGTCCTGCTCCCACCCGCTACGGCGCGATCTTCCTCTTCAGCGCCAGCGCCACCGGCCGCGGCAGGCTGGGCAGCGAGCGCAGCAGCCACGGCAGCACCTTGCGTTTGGCGCCGGAGAGCGACTCGGGCACGAGCGCCTCGATCAGGTGCGGGCGGGGCGTCGCTAGCGCGTATTCGAGCGCCTTGCAGAAATCCTCGGCGTCGCCGGTGCGCACCGCGTGCACGCCCATGCCCTGGGCGAGGCGCGCGAAGTCGAGCTGCGGGCCGGCGAGGCTCAGTTGCGACTCGGCCTTGTGCCCGCCCTCCTGCGCGCCGACGCGTTCGAGTTCGACGTTGAGCACCGAGTAGCTCGCGTTGTTGAAGACGATCGCGACGACGTGCAGCTTCTCGCGCGCCATCGTCCACAGCGCCTGGATCGTGTACATCGCCGTGCCGTCGCCAACGAGGGCGACGACCGGCCGGTCGGGGCAGGCGATCGCCGCGCCGACCGCGTTGGGCAGGCCCTGGCCGATCGCGCCGCCCGTCAGCGTGAGCAGGTCGTGGCGCGGGCAGCCGGCCGTCATCACGCCGAGCATCAGGCCGGAGGTGATCGCCTCGTCGATCAGGATCGCGCGCTCGGGCAGCAGGTGGCCGACGGCCTTGCAGACCTTGGGCGCGGAAAGTGGCCCGCGCGGGCGGCCGGGGCGCTCCGGCGCCTGCAGCAGCGGCTGCGCGCCCTGCGCGCCGAGCGCGGCAGCGAGCTTCTCGAGGCTCCCGAGCGCATCCTGCTCGGGCGTCGCCAGCGTCAGCACGCTGCAGCTGTCGGGCACCAGATAGCTCGGCTTGCCGGGGTAGGCGAAGAACGATACCGGCGCCTTGGCGTCGACCAGCACGAGGCGGTCGAACCCGGCGAGCTGCACGCCGGCCATCTCGGCGAGGTAGGCGATGCGTTCGACCGCCGGCAGCCCGGCGCCGCGCTCGAGCCGCGTCGGAAAGACCTCGGCGAGCAGCGTCGCACCGCTGTGCGCGGCGATGCGCGCCGCCGCGAGCAGGCCCGCCTCGCGCAGCACCTGGCCGCCGAGCAGCAGCGCCGTCCTGCCGCCGCCGCGCATTGCAGCGGCAATCGCCTGCACCGTCGCGTCGTCGGCCGGTAGCGGCGCGGGCGCGGGCGGTGGCGCGCTGGGCTCGGCGCCGTCGCCCCACGACACATCAGCCGGCAGGATCAGCGTCGCCACCTGGCCGGGCAGGCCGCGCGCCGCCTGCAGCGCGTCGGCGGCGTCGCGGCACAGTTGCGCCGTGCTCTGCGAGGTGCGAACGAAACCGGGCGAGACGTTCTTCGCGACGGTCTCGATGTCGGACTGCAGCTGCGCGTCGTACTGGGTGTGAAACGTCGCGTGGTCGCCGACGATGTTGACGATCGGCACCTTGCCCTTGCGCGCGTTGTGCAGGTTCGCCAGGCCGTTGCCGAGGCCGCAGCCCAGATGCAGCAGCGTCGCGGCGGGCTTGCCGGCCATGCGCGCATAGCCGTCGGCGGCACCGGTGGCGACGCCCTCGAACAGCGCCAGCACGGCGCGCATCCGAGATTCGCCGTCGAGCGCGGCGACGAAATGCATCTCGCTCGTGCCGGGGTTCGTGAAGCAGACCTCGACGCCGGCGTCGGCGAGCGTCTTCAAGAGGGCTTGTGCGCCGTTCATGCCAGCTCCTTCGCGGTTGCGAGATGGGAGGCGTCGATGTCGGCGACGCGCGTCACGCCGGCCAGCGTCATCGTCACCTGCAGTTCGCGCTGCCAGTGGGCGAGGAGTGTGGCGACACCGGCCTCGCCGCCGGCGGCGAGCGCCCAGACCCACGGCCGGCCGACGAGCACGCCGCGAGCGCCGAGCGCAAGCGCCTTGAAGACGTCGGTGCCGCTGCGCACGCCGCCGTCGACGAGCACCTCCGTCTTTGCGCCGACCGCGCGCGCGATCGCCGGCAGCGCGGCGATGCACGACGGCGCGGCGTCGAGCTGGCGCCCGCCGTGGTTGGAGACGACGATGCCATCGGCGCCGCTCGCGACCGCCGCGCGCGCATCGTCGGCGTCGAGGATGCCCTTGAGCAGCAGCCGGCCCTTCCAATGGCCGCGCAGCCACTCGATGTCCTTCCACGTCACGCCGGGGTCGAACTGCGCATCGACCCAGGACTTGAACGCGCCCAGGTCGCGCCCGCCCGGCACCTGTTCGCTCAGGTTGCCGAACGTCAATGGCTTGCCAGCCAGCGCCACGTCGCGCAGCCAGCCGGGGCGCGCCAGCACCTGCAGCACGCGCAGCAGCGACGCCCGGGCGCCGCTTGCCGCCATGCCGTTGCGCACGTCGCGCCAGCGCAGCCCGGTCAGCGGCAGGTCGACGGTGAACACGAGCGTGCGGCAGCCGCCGGCCCACGCCGTGTCGAGCAGCGCGCGCACCGCGCCGCGATCGCGCAGCATGTAGAGCTGGAACCACGGCGCGGCGCCGGCCGCGGCGGTCACCTCGGCGAGCGGGCAGATGCCGACCGTCGACAGCGTGAACGGCACGCCGGCCGCCTTCGCGGCGCGCGCCGCCTGCACCTCGCCGCGGCGCGCCATCATGCCGGCGAGGCCGACCGGCGCGAGCGCGAGCGGCAGCGCGCAGTCCTGGCCGGCGAGCTTGGCGCGGGTCTCGACCCGCGAGACATCGACCAGCACGCGCTGGCGCAGCCGCAGCGCTGCGAAGTCGGCGACGTTGGCGGCCAGCGTGCGCTCGTCGCCCGCGCCGCCGTCGACATAGTCGAACAGGAAGCGCGGCAGCCGCCGCTCGGCCAGCGCGCGCCAGTCGGTGCTGGTGGCGGGGTAGGCGAGGGTCATCGATGGGTCCTTCTGGTGCTGATGGCGGCAGGGCCGATGGTGGCCGATGATGGCCGCGCGTCTGTCCTTCGGCAGTTCGGGATAGCACTGTGGCGCGATCGGCGCGCGGTGATCGCCTGCTCCCGCCGGCCGGGCCCTTATTCCGAAACGATATGCCGCGCCGCCGCCTGCGCCGTCAGGATGCAGCCGGGCAGGAAGATGCCTTCGAGCGAGCGGCGGCCAGCGGCGCCGCCGCCGCCGAAGCCGGCCGCCTCGCCGACGCAATACAGGCCATCGATCGGCTCGCCGGCGCTACTCAGCACGCGGCTGTGCAGGTCGGTCTGCAGCCCGCCCAGGCTCTTGCGCGTGATGAGCTGCATGCGGATCGCGATGAACGGGCCCGCGCCCTTCATCTGCAACGGCGCCGGCTTGCAGGTGCGCAGCTTGTCGGGGCCCCACTGGCGGGCGTGCAGGATGCGCCGGATCTGGTCGTCGTTCTCGAGCTTGCTGCCGTTCGCGAAGTTGGCGTCGAAGGCGTCGGCGGTGGCCTGCAGCACGGCGGGGGCGATGTCGAGCGACGCGGTCAGCGCGTTCATCATCGCCGCCAGCTCGGCGAGAGTTTCGGCGACGAGGAAGTCGCGGCTTTCGCGCTGCATCTGGCGCACGAGGCGGTGGTTGCCGAAGAGCATCTCCTTGACCAACGCCGGGAACTGCATGTCGCGGATGCGCTGGTTGTGCTCGGCGCCCGAGATCGCGAACTCCTTGGCCGCGATCCGCCAGTTCAGCAGGTGCCAGGTCCAGGGTTTGGCCTGCGCCGCGACGCGCCGGCACAGCCAGTGGGTGTCGAAGCCGGTGACGAGCGGCTCGGGGCCGATGCGCCGGCCGGCGTGGTCCAGCCACAGCGCCGACTTGCAGGGGATCGCGGACAGCCCGTGCCCCTCGAAGTGCGGGAACGGGTGCGCGAAGCCTGCCGCGTAGTTCCACATCTCGCCGGCGTGGGTGATCCGCGCGCCGAAGCGATCGGCGGCGTGATGGTGCAGGCGGCCGTCGGCGAAAGGGTGCGCGCCGTTGAGCATCTGCGCGGGCATCGCGCGGTCCTTCGGCCAGTTGCGCCGGGCCTCGTCGTGGCTGCCGTTGATGCCGCCCATCGCGAGCACGACGGCCGGAGCGCGCAGCTCGACCTCGCCGCCGGTCGCCTCGTCGATCGCGTGCGCGCCGGCGATGCGGCCGGCCTGCTGCACGAGCGCCGTGACGCGGTGGCGGTGCAGCAGCGTCAATCGCCCGCCGCCGCCCGCCTCGCGCAGCGCGGCGATCAGGCGCCGCGTCAGTTCGCGCGAGGTGCCCCAGACGACGTGGTAGCGCGGCAGGCTGTTGCCGTCGCCGTTCATGCCGCGCTCGACCCAGTTGACGGCCGGCATGAACTTCACGCCCTCCGCCGTCAGCCAGTCGTGGACATCGGCGCGCGAGCGCTCGACGTAGCGGCGCGCCCACTGCAGCGGGTAGGTGTCGGCGGGGTCGAGTTCGCCGAAGCGCAGCCAGTCGGCCAACGCGCGCTCGGGCGTGTCGGGAATCTTCGCCTTCGCCTGCAGCGGCGTGCCGACGAGCGCCATGCCGCCGAACGCCCACAGCGCGAGGCCGCCGAAGCGCTCGGGCGTGTCGCGGTCGGCGAGCACGACGCGCCGGCCGGCGCGCAGCGCCTGCAACGCCGTGACGATGCCCGCCAGCCCGCCGCCGATGACGAGGATGTCCGCCGCTGCCTGCTTCATGCCCAGCCCCCTGCGCCTTGTGCGTGATGCGCGACGATAGCCGCGGCGCCGGCCTTCAACGCCGGCCGAGCGCGCGCAGCGCGAGTTCGGTGCGGCTGTGGGCGTGCAGCTTGTCCATGATGCGGCTGACGTAGTT
>JBDHSE010000091.1:0-9223 GCA_039807955.1 Ideonella sp.
TGTGTTCGGATCGGGTCACCGTCGGCCTCGAACCCGCCTGCGTCAAGGCCTGCCCCACCGGCGCGATCACCTTCGGCCCGAAGGACGTGATGGTGGCCGAGGCCGAACAGCGCGCCGGCGAGTTGCAGGAACGCGGGTTCAAGAACGCGGGGCTGTACAACCCGCCCGGCGTCGGCGGCACGCACGTCATGTACGTGCTCAAGCACGCCGACCGGCCCGAACTGACCCGCCTGCCCAACGACCCGACGATCAGCCCGCTGGTCTCGCTGTGGAAGGGCATTGCCAAGCCGCTCGCCGTCGCCGGCATGATCGGCGCCGCGCTGGTCGGGTTCTTCCACTACATCAAGGTCGGTCCGATCGAGGAGAAGGCCGACGAGAAGGAGGATGCGTGATGTCTCGCATGTTGCCGCGCTACAAGCCAGCCGACCGCGCCAACCATTGGTTCGTCGCGCTGATGTTCTTCCTCGCCGGGCTGTCGGGCCTGGCGATGTTCCATCCCAGCCTGTTCTTCCTGTCCAACCTGTTCGGCGGCGGCTCCTGGGGCCGCATCCTGCATCCGTTCCTGGGCGTGCTGATGTTCCTCAGCTTCCTCGGCATGCTGGCGCGGGTCTGGAAGGACAACCATTTCACCGACGCCGACCGCAAGTGGCGCCAGCACATGGGCGACCTGCTGCGCGGCAACAAGGCCGCGCTGCCGCCGATCGGCAAGTACAACTGGGGGCAGAAGATGGTGTTCTGGCTCATGTTGTGGAGCCTGCTCGTGCTGCTCGTCACCGGCATCCTGTTCTGGCGGCCCTGGTTCGACGGCTATTTCTCGATCGACGTGCAGCGCGCCGGGCTGCTGCTGCACGCGGTCGCGGCCGTCGTGCTGATCTTGACGACGATCGTCCACATCTACGCCGCGATCTGGGTCAAGGGCACGATGCGCGCGATGACGCGCGGCAGCGTGACCGAGGGCTGGGCGCGCCTGAACCATCCGCTGTGGCACAAGGAGATGACACAGGGCAAGTAAACGCCCCGGCCGAAGGGCGTGCGGGCGCCTGCGGGCGCCCGCGTCCATTCATCGACCTGCCAGCCGCGTATCGAGAATCCAGCCGATGACCGAGAGCACAAGCACGCGCGTGATGTCCCCCGAGGAGATCGTCGCCAGCGGAGCCGGCAATCCGCCGCCCCTGCTCTGGCCCGATCGATACACGCTGTTCGCCGAGCGCCAGATGCGGCTGCGCCAGCTCGCTCAGGGCCACGCGATGGCCGACTACCTGGGCTTCATGGCCGAACTTGCCGGCGTGCAGCACGCGGCGCTGCAGCGCTTCGGCGAAGTGCCGCTGCCGACGCCCGATGCGCTCGAACACGCGTCGCTGCTCGGCCTGGCGCCGCTCGACGCCTGCGAGTGGCCGCGCGACGCCGCCTGGCGCAGCGCGCTGCGCGCGATGGCCGGCGATCTGCGCCGCGGCGCGCAAGCGCCCGGCGTGCATGCCGCGCTCGACGCGATCGAGCGTGCAAGCGACGGCGAGCTCGAGCGCCAGGCCGACTGCCTGCTCACCGGCGTCATGCTCGGCCTGGACCTCGCCACCGCGCCGCTGATCGCGGCCGCGCTGCAAGCGTACTGGACGCATCTGGTGCTGAGCGTGCGCGATCGCGCCGCTGCGCGGGGCGGGACCGGCGCCGAGCCGGACGCGGGTCCGTTCAAAGCCCTCGCCGACCTCACCGTCTGCCCGTGTTGCGGCAGCCGGCCGACGGCCAGCGTCACGCGCAGCGCGGGCGGCGCCTTCGGCCAGCGCTACCTGCACTGCAGCCTGTGCAGCATGCAGTGGCACCTCGACAGCATCCAGTGCGCGCACTGTCTCGCGACCGAGCATCTGGTGTACCAGTCGCTCGAAGTCGCTGACGCCGCCGAAGACGTCGCCGCGGCGCGCGCCGCCCGCGCCGCGGTGCAGGCCGAGACCTGCGGCGATTGCGGCCACTACCTGAAGATCATGCACCGCGACCGCAATCCGCTCGTCGATCCGGTCGCCGACGACCTGGCCACCGTCACGCTCGATCTGCTCGTCGCCGAGAGCGGCAAGCTGCGCCACGGCGTGAACCTGATGCTGTTGTTCGGCGATCCCGAGGCGCCGCCCGGGGCCGGCTGATGGGCCGGCCCGCCGAATCCGTCGTCGACGGTTCCAAGGCCAGCCCCGAGGCGCTGCCGTCGATCGACCGCCTGCTGCGCGCGCCGGCAATCGAGGCGCTGCGCGCCGAACACGGGCATACCCTCGTCGCGGGCGAGGCGCGCGCGCTGCTCGATGCGCTGCGCTCGCGCGCCGTCGCCGGCACGCTGGCGGCGGTCGATCTCGCGCCGGATGCGCTGCACGCGGCGCTCGCCGCGCGCATCGACGCGCGCCTCGCGCCGCGTATGCGCCGGGTGGCCAACCTCACCGGCACCGTGATCCACACCAACCTCGGCCGTGCGCTGCTCGCCGCGCCGGTGCTCGAGCATCTGCGGGCGACGCTGGCGGCGCCGAACAACCTCGAGTACGACCTTGCGTCGGGCGCGCGCGGCGACCGCGACAGCCTCGTCGAGGAGCTGCTGTGCACGCTCACCGGCGCCGAGGCGGCGACGGTCGTCAACAACAACGCGGCGGCCGTGCTGCTGACAATCGCCGCCCTCGCGCACGGCCGGGAGGTGATCGTCTCGCGCGGCGAGCTGGTCGAGATCGGCGGCGCGTTTCGCATGCCCGACGTGATGGCCGCCGCCGGTGCGCGGCTGGTCGAGGTCGGCACGACCAACCGCACCCATGCGCGCGACTACGAGCGCGCGATCGGCGAGCGCACCGCGCTCGTGATGAAGGTCCACGCGAGCAACTACGCGGTCCACGGCTTCACCGCGGCGGTCGACGAGGCCCAGCTCGCCCGCATCGCGCACGACCATGCGCTGCCGCTGGCGAGCGACCTCGGCAGCGGCGCGCTCGTCGATCTCGCCGCCTGGGGGCTGCCGCGCGAACCGCTGGTGCAGGAAAAGCTCGCCGCCGGCTGCGACGTCGTCAGCTTCAGCGGCGATAAGCTGCTCGGCGGCCCGCAGGCCGGCCTGATCGTCGGCCGCAAGGACGTGCTGGCGCGCATCCGCAGCCACCCGCTCAAGCGCGCGCTGCGCATGAGCAAGCTGCCGCTGGCCGCGCTGGAGGCGACGCTGCGCCTGTACCTGCGGCCCGAGCGGCTGGCGCGCGAGCTGCCGACACTGCGGCTCCTGACGCGGCCGGCGGCCGAGATCCATGCGCAGGCCGAGCGCATCGCGCCCGCCGTCGGCGCCGCGCTTGCACCGCGCTACAGCGTCGAGGTGGCGCTGCTGCAGGGCCAGATCGGCTCGGGCTCGCTGCCCGTCGAGCGTCTCGCGTCGGCCGGCCTCGCGATCGCGCCGGTCACCAGGAAGGGCAGCGGGCGCGCGCTCGATGCGCTCGCCGCCGCGCTGCGCGCGCTGCCGCTGCCGGTCATCGGCCGCATCGCCGGCGACCGATTGCTGCTCGATCTGCGCTGCCTCGACGACGAAGCGGCTTTCGTCGGCCAGTTGCCGGCGCTCGCCGCGGCACTGGCCTGAGCGAAGGGAGGCGTCGCGATGATCGTCGGCACCGCGGGCCACATCGACCACGGCAAGACGACGCTGATGCGCGCGCTCACCGGCGTCGACACCGACCGCCTGCCCGAGGAGAAGCGGCGCGGCATCAGCATCGAGCTGGGCTACGCCTTCCTCGACGTGCCGGGCGGCGGCGCGCGCATCGGCTTCATCGACGTGCCGGGCCACGAGCGGCTGGTGCACACGATGCTCGCCGGCGCGACCGGCATCGACTTCGCGCTGCTGCTGGTCGCCGCCGACGACGGCGTGATGCCGCAGACGCGCGAGCACCTGGCCCTGCTCGCGCTGCTGGGCATCGCGCGCGGCGCGGTCGCGGTCACCAAGTGCGACCGCGTCGACGCGGAGCGCGTGCAGGCGGTGCGCGCGCAGGCCGCGGCGCTGCTGCAGGGCACGCCGCTTTACGGCGCGCCAGTGCTCGCGGTGTCGGCCTACAGCGGCGACGGGATCGGCGCGCTCGCCGCGCTGCTGCACGACGCGGCGCGCGCGCTGCCGCCGCGCGCCGAGGACGGCGCCGCGTTCCGCCTCGCGATCGACCGCGCGTTCGCGCTCGACGGCGTCGGCACGATCGTGACCGGCACGGTGCATGCCGGACGCGTCGCGATCGGCGATGCGCTGCGCCTCGTGCCGGGCGCGAAGACAGCGCGGGTGCGCGGCCTGCACGCGCAGAACCGGCCGGTCGCGACGGCGGCCGCCGGCGAACGCTGCGCGGTCTGGGTCGCCGGGCTTGGCCGCGACGAGATCGAGCGCGGCCAGTGGCTCGTCGCGCCCGAGGTGGCCGTCCAGACGCAGCGGCTCGACGCCATCCTCACGCTGTGGCACGAGGAGGCGAAGCCGCTGCGATCGGGCACGCCAGTCCAGGCGCACATCGGCGCGGCCTGCGTACCGGGCACGGTCGCGATTCTCGACGCCGATGCGCTCGCACCGGGCGCGACGGCGCGCGTCCAGCTCGTGCTGCAGCGCCCGGTCGGGGCCTGGCACGGCGAGCGCATTGTGCTGCGCGACGCATCGGCGAGCCGTGCATTGGCCGGTGCCAGCGTGCTCGATCCGTTCGCGCCGCAGCGCTACCGGCGTACGCCGCAGCGCCTGCGCGAGCTCGACGCGCTCATGCTTGATGCACCGCACGAGCGGCTTGCCGCGCTGCTCGCGCAGGTGCCGGCCGGCGTCGAGCTGCGCCGCTTCGCTGCCGCGCAGGGCCGGCCGGTCGAACTCGCCGCTGCCGATGTCCTGCGCGCGACCGACGCCCATGCCGACTGGGCGCTCGCCGGCGCGCATGCCGCTGCGGCACGCGCCGCCGTGCTTGCCGCGCTGGCGACGTATCACGAACGCCAGCCCGACGAGATCGGCCCCGACGCCGCGCGGCTGCGCCGCCTCGCGCTGCCGCGCCTGCCCGAGCCGCTGTGGCGCGCGCTGCTCGAAGCGTTGCGGCGCGACGGCACGCTCATGCTGCGCGGCGCCTTCGTCCACCTGCCGGCGCACGCCGCCCGCTTGTCGGCGAGCGAGGAGCGCATCGCGCAGAAGGTCGCGCCGCGCCTGGCGCAGGCCGCTTTCGACGGCGCCTGGGCGCGCGACCTGGCGCGCGACAGCGGTGAATCCGAGGCGCTCACGCGCACGACGCTGGCGCGGCTGGCGCAGCGCGGCGAACTACACCAGGTGGTACGCGACCTCTACTATCCGCAGGCGACGATGGCGCGGCTGGCGGCGATCGCGCGCGACGCGGCCGGCGCCGCCGGGGTCGTCACGGCGGCGAGGTTTCGCGACGCGACGGGGCTCGGCCGCAAGCGCGCGATCCAGATCCTCGAGTACTTCGACCATGTCGGGCTGCTGCGCCGCGTCGGCGACGAGCACAAGCTGCGCAGCGACTCGAGACTGTTCGCCGAGGAGGATTCGATATGAACACGGAGGGGAAACGATCCTGGTGGATCGGCCGGGCTTCAAACCCGGTGGGCGGCGCCACGCGTTGCCGGGCGGGTTCGACTCCCGTTCCCCTCCGCCAGACCCTGTGCGGCACGGCATGAAGGCAGCCGGGCTCGACTTCCCCGCTGCGCTGCACTACCTCGCCGCGCATCAGGTCTGGGCGCGCCTCGAAGGCGACGGCACGGCGACGGTGGGCATCACCGCGCTCGGCATCGCCGAGGCCGGAGAGATCTACATGTGCCGGCCGAAGGTCGTCGGCACAGCGGTCGAGCAGGGGCGCGGCATCGCCGTCGTCGAGCTGGCCAAGGCGATCGTCTCGATCAAGTCGCCGGTGCGCGGCGCGATCGCCGCCGTCAACCCGCAGCTTGCCGAGCGTCCCGCGCTCGTCCACCTCGACCCCTACGGTGAGGGGTGGCTTGCGCGGGTGCGGCTCGCGGACTTCGACACCGACCGCGCCGCGCTGCTGCACGGCGACGCCGTCGTGCCGGCGATGGAGCACTACGCCTGGCTCAATGGCATCGGCGATGCCGGGGCGGCGCGATGAGCTTCGTCGAAGCACCGGTCGCCGGCATCGCGATCCTGCTCTGGGCAGCCGATCCCGACGCCCCCGCGCGGCTTGCCACGCCGTTCTTCCATGCCGCGGCGGCGGCGGCGATGGAGATCCCGGTCGAGGTCTACTTCAGCGCCCGCAGCGTGCATCTGCTCGCGCCGGGCGTCGCTAGCGCGTTGCGCGCGAGCCCGCATCACGCCAAGACGGTGCTCGACGCGATGCGCGAGGCGGTCGCGCACGGCGCGCGCTTCTACGCCTGCAGCGACGCGCTCGACGCACAGGGCATCGACGGCGCGACGCTGATCGCCGAATGCCACGGCCGCGGCGGTGCGGTGCAGTTCATGGCGCGCGCCGCCGACCTGCGCTGGCGAGCGCTGGTGTTCTGATCATCGAAGCGCCGCGGGCGTCACGACCCGTCGAGCCCGAACAGCACGAGCCGCGTCGGCCGCTTGCCGTTGCCGCCGTCGTCGCTGACGATCAGGAAGAGCTTGTCGGAAAGCCGCGCGAGCCCTTCGTAGTTGTCGCCCGGCGCGACGCCGGCGAGCGCGATCGTGCTGCCGCATGTGGTGCCGCTCGCGCAGGCGGCGGGGTCGATGCGGTGCAGCACCGGCGTCACTGCCTTGCCCTTGCCCTGGCGTTCGAGGACGAGCAGCGAACCGTCCGACAGCGTCTCGATGCCCTTGATCGCGCCGCGCTCGCCGGCCGCGAAGGCCCACTCGCTGCCGTCGGTCGCGTAGACGCGGTGCACGTTCTCGGGCTGGCTGCGCAGCGGGCTCTGCGGCGCGGTGACGAAGCCGTGCTTCGCAAGGACGGCGACCGATTCGAGCCCCTTGTTGCCGCCGCGGTAGGCGGCCGGGTCGCGCAGCGCTGCCGGCAGCGTCACTTCTCCCTGCGCCTTGCCCTGCGGGCTGAAGCGCATCAGGCTGGGCCCGTTCTCGAGCGCGACGACGAGCTGCGTGTCGCCGCGCTTGCCGTTGTCGGCGCCGATGACGGCGAGCGCCTCGGCGTTCATGCCGCCGCCGGCTGTGCCGTCGGCCGGCAGCAGCGGCGCGGCGTAGACCGCCGTGACCTCGCGCAGCCGCGTGCCGTCGAGCGTGAGCTTGAAGTGAAACAGCAGCCCGCGGTCGGAGACGGCGTAAAGCAGTTGCTCGTCGGCGTCCCACGCGAGGCCGGAGAGTTCGCCCGGAACGAGGCCGTCGATCGCCTGCGGCGCGATCTCGACCTGGTCGTAGACCTTGGCCTGCGCGGCACAGGCGGCGAGCGCGAAGGCGCCGAGGCAGGCGGCCGCGATGCGGCGCGAGGCGTGTGCAAGGGTGTTTTTCATGTTCAGTAGACCATTTGTAAGCGCAGGCTGTAGGCAGTGCCTGCTTCGTTGCCGACATCGTTGACGATACCGCCGGTGCGCCCGCGAAGGACGTTGAGCGACAGCCGCAACCACTTGTTCGCGTACCAGTTGACGCCGAACACGTTTGCCCGCGCCGTGCCGCTGTCGCGGCCGTCGCCGAGCATTCCCGGCTCGCCGCGCACGCGCAGCCAGTCGTGGCGATAGAACACCTCCCACACGCCGATGCGCGGATCGGCCGCTTCGAAGCGGCGGAACTTCGCGCCGTCGAGGTCGTAGCGCCGCGCCTCGCCGGTCAGCGTCCAGGCGATCTGGGCGTAGGCGCCAGTCGCGGTGCGCGCCGGCACGTTGCCCGTCAGGCGCCGCCACAAGGCCTCGGCCTGCAGCGACAGCGCGCCGTGCACGGCAGCGAACTCGAGGTCGACCAGCCGCTGATGGTCGAACGCGCCGTCGTCGAGCTTGGGCGCGAGCGTGATGCGGTTGCCGCCGTCGGTTTCGCTGACGCCGCGCACACCGAGGCGGGTGCGGATGCGGCCGTTATAGGCGTCCAGGCGCTGGCCGGCGAGCGAGACGCCCAGGTGCAGCACGCGCCGCTCGGCGAGGATCGGTGCGTAGACGAAGCGCGCCGTCGCGCCGTTGCCGTTCGGCCAGTGGAACACGCCGGCGCTGGCGTAGACGTGCGCGCCGACGGTGTCGAACTGCGCGCCGTAGCCCTTCTCGATGTCGGCGATGTCGGGCGCGAGGTCCCACATCGCCGAGCGCTCGACGCCGATCGTCCAGTTCGAGCTGGTCGCGTGCTCGAGGCCGAAGTCGGGGTCGAAACGGCCGGCGCTGAGCGTGCCGAAGCCGAGCCCGGTCCACGACAGCTCGGCCGTCTTCAGCAGCACGCCGTCGAGGTCGAAGTCGACGTCGAGCGCGTACTTCAGCGGTTCGGCCAGACGGCCGGAGATGCCGATCCGCGCGCGGCGCGGATAGGTCGCGGCGAGGCGGTTGCCCTCTTCGCTGTAGACGCCGTCGAACGAATCGTGCTGCACGATCAATCGGGCGTTGAACTTGATGGTGGGCAGCTCAGGCTCGCTGCCGTCCGCCAGCGCGGCGATCGGCAAGGCGAACGCGAGCACGGCAGCCGCGAGCGCGGTGCGAAGCCCGCCGCGGCGCTGCATCAGGCGAGCCATTGCAGCACCCGAAAGGCGAGCGCGCCGAGCAGCGCCGCGGCCGGCACCGTGACGATCCAGGCGGCGACGATCTTCGCGCACAGCGTGCGCCGCACGAGCACCGGCTGGCGCGTGCCGGCCGCAAGGTGGCGCCGCTTGATGTGCTCGCGCAGCAGGCCGACGCCGAGCACGGCGCCGATCGCGACATGCGTCGTCGAGATCGGCATGCCGAGTTGCGAGGCGACAATCACCGTCAGCGCGGCGGCCATCGAGATCGCGTAGGCCCGCATGCGGTCGAGCTCGGTGATCTCGTGGCCGACGGTGCGAATCAAGCGCCCGCCGTAGAGTGCGAGGCCTGCGGCGAGGCCGGCGCCGCCGAGGACGAGGATCCACAGCGGCGTCGCCGCCTGCGCCGCGACCTCGCCGGCCGCGACCGCCTCGTAGATCGCCGCCAGCGGCCCGATCGCGTTGGCGACATCGTTGGCGCCGTGCGCGAAGCTCAGCAGCGCGGCGGCGCAGGCCAGCGGCCAGGTGAAGAGGCGGTTCACGCCTTCCTTGTCGTTGCTGCCGGCGTGCGCGGCGCGTGCGATCGGGGCGCGGGTCAGCGCGAAGACGAGCGCGGCAACGAGCGCGCCGCAGCCCGCCGCTTCGGC
>JBDHSE010000092.1:0-9187 GCA_039807955.1 Ideonella sp.
AAGCAGCTGCGCGAGCTGCACATCCGGCTGCGCAACCCGCAGCCGGGCGCGGCGACGGCCTGAGGCACGGGCGATCGACGACGGCCGGGTGCGGGGGCGGGGCTTGGCGCCCGTCGTTCAGTGTGCCGGTCCGCTGAGCACGATGATGCCCAGCGACATTGGCCACTGGAACACTTCGGGACATCGATTCGAACAGCGCGGGCTGCTACACGCACCGACGCGCTGTAACGGCGTCACGGTGTTTGCCATCGTCGCCCGTCTCGGGCTGACGCACTCGGGCGGGTGCGCCAAGTCGAGCGCATCGCCGACAACATTCAGATCCGGACGCCGATCGAGGCCGGCTCTTCAACGCTTAACTCGGAAACGAGTCTGCGGTTACCGCGCCGGCTCGGCCGTCAACCCGGCTGGCTGGTGGGTCGGGAAGGATAGCTTCTGCGCGCACCCGAGGACGGGTGCGCGAGGCGTCATGTGCTGCGAACTCCCTACTGCGCGCGCCGACGACGCGCTACGAACCCAACGATCGCGAGACCGAGTGTCGCCAATGCGTACGTGCTTGGTTCGGGTATCCCCGGAATGACGCTGCCGAAGGTCACGTCATCAATCACCGCCTGGTTGGTCGCCCCGGTGAACTGCACTGACTTCGCTATGCCGGCGAAGGCCATCCCGAAGTCGGTAAACGGGCAGTAGTTCGGGCTGAAATAGTCGGCACACGCCCCCTGGGACCCATCGGTCGTTAGTGCCAGCGTCTGCTGGGCGAGCAACGTACCGCCGCCATTGATTTCGCTGTAGACCGCGATCGTCATCTGGGTGAAAGGCGTCGAGTAGGCGAGTGAGAAGCCCTCGGTGAACCCGGCTTCGACATTCATGAACGGATTGCCGGTCAACCAATACATCGCACCTTCGGCGGACGACGGGTTGCCGCCGCCGCCGCGCGACGTGTTGCTGCAACTTACGGTGGTCGAGTTCAGGCACAGCAGCAGCGCATCGGCGGTGAACTCGACGCCGAGCGACGGCCCGACGTTGCCGTTGCTTGCCGCGCCGCCGTTGTAAAACTGCCCGATGATGACGTTGTTCTCGTTCGGGTATGGCGCGATCCCCTCGAAGTCGAGCACGGTGATTTCGGCGAACGCGGCCGAACTCGCAGCGGCGAGAACGGCGCTGGCAAGCAGGTGATGTACTTTCATGAAGCCTCCGTAACAGTTCCAGGTCGATTGTTGCCAAGGCCCACGGCCACATCGTGAATGGCTTGGCGGCCCGTTGGGGCGAGGGATTAGGGTGGCTCCTCGTCTGATGTGACAGCGTGCGCTTCTTTGCAAGATACGCAGAGAGATCGTAGATGGCAGCATTCCGACCCGCAACCCCGCGAATCGGGGGGGGGTGGGACATGACGGAGAACTTTCGGCTACGTGCGAAGAGATCCTCGGAGAATCAGCGCGACAGATGTGCTGACGCGCCGGGACGCGGCCGTGCACGCCGTGGATGCCAGACAAGGGGTTCGCGGTGACGCCGAAAGTTCGCGCGCCACGCGGACCGCATGCTGCCGGACAAGCGGCAGTTGCGACTCGGATGTAGCGTGAGGGAAGCCCTGCGGCCGTAACGCCGCCCACGCCCGAGCCGGGCGGCGCTATGCTTGATCGGATGAAGAAGGCGCGCGCGTTCGAGCCGAGCACGACGTTCGACACGTCGCGCATGCGCGTCGCCACCTACAACATCCACAAGGGTGTGCGCGGCGTAGGCCCGCGAAAGCGCCTCGAGATCCACAACCTCGGCCTCGGCATCGAGGCGCTCGACGCCGACCTCGTCTTCCTGCAGGAGGTGCGCCAGTACAACCGGCGCGACGCGCGCAAGTTCCAGCGCACCTCGTTCGGCTGGCCCGACGAGCCGCAGGCCGACTTCCTCGCACCCGAAGGCTACGAGGTCGCCTACCGCACGAACGCGTTCACGCGCCACGGCGAACACGGCAACGCGCTCCTGTCGCGCTGGCCGCTGGGCGACATCGGCCACCAGGACGTATCCGACCACCGCTTCGAGCAGCGCGGGCTGCTGCACGTGCCGGTGCGCTGGAACGGCATCACGGTGCACGCGATCGTCGCCCATCTCGGGTTGATGCACTCCGGGCGCGTGCGTCAGGTCGAGCGCATCGCCGACTACATCGAGGCCCGGGTGCCGGCCGGCGAGGCGCTCGTCGTCGCCGGCGACTTCAACGACTGGGGCGTCAAGCTCGACGCGCCGATGCGCGAGATGGGGCTCGAGCGCGCGACGGCGCCGAAGCCGGGCGCCGCCGAGCAGCGCACCTTTCCGTCGCGCGTGCCGGTGTTCTCGCTCGACCGCATCTACACGCGCGGCTTCGAGTGCCGCGTCACGCTCGTGCCGCGCGGACCGGCCTGGGCGCGGATGTCGGATCACCTGCCGCTTGTCGCGGAGCTGGAGCTGGCTTGAACCCGAGCGGCGCCGACGGTGCAGCGCCGGCGCCCCGCCTCCGATCGAACGATTCCGAGCCGCACGTCGCGACCGCCTTCAGCGGCGGCAACGAGGTGACGCTGCTGCGCGGCGGCGACGAGCTCTTCCCGGCGATGTGCGCGGCGCTTGCCGCGGCGCGCCACGAGGTCTGGCTCGCGAGCTACATCTTTCACGACGACGCGTCGGCGGCGACGGTCGTCGAGGCGCTCGCCGCGGCGGCGCGCCGCGGGCTGATCGTCAACGTCGTCGTCGACGGCTTCGGTGCCGACGCCACCTGGCCGGCGATCGAGGCCCGGCTGCGCGAGGCGGGGGCGAACGCCGCGCTCTTTCGCCCGCTCGACCGCTGGTGGAGCTGGTTCCAGCCCGGCCAGTTGCGCCGGCTGCATCACAAGCTGTGCGCGATCGACGCCGGCGTCGCCTTCGTCGGCGGCATCAACCTGATGGACGACCGCTTCGATCCGCGCCACGGCTGGAGCGAGCGGCCGCGGCTCGACTTCGCGGTGCGCGTGCGCGGGCCGGTCGCCGCCGCCGCGCACCGCACGGCACGTGCGATGTGGATGCGCGCGCGCATCGGCAAGGCCTGGCGCGAGGAGGTCGTCGCGATCGCGCGCAGCGCGCAGCCGCTGGCGCGCGCGCGGCGGCTGTTCGACCGCCTGCGCTCGCACCGCCGGCTGCCGGCCGGCGACACCGATCAGCTCCCGGTGCGCGCCGCGTTCGTCATCCGCGACAACCTGCGCCAGCGCAACGGCATCGAGCGCGGCTACCTCGACGCGATCCGCCGCGCGCAGCACAGCGTCGATCTGGTGTCGGCGTACTTCTACCCCGATCGATCGATCCGCCATGCGCTGCGCGACGCGGTGCGCCGCGGCGTGCGCGTGCGCCTGCTGCTGCAGGGCCAGTGGGATTACCGCGTCGCCGAGATCGCGGCCTACGCGCTGTGCGACGAACTGCTCGCCAACGGCGTGCAGATCTACGAGTACACCGCCGCCTTCCTGCACGCGAAGGTCGCCGTCGTCGACGACGAATGGGCGACGGTCGGCAGCTCGAACATCGACCCGCTGTCGCTGCTGCTCAACCTCGAGGCGAACGTCTTCGTGCGCGACGCGGCGTTCGCCGCGCAACTGCGCCACGAGATCGAGATCGCGCTCGCGGGCGCCGAGCAGGTCACCGAGCGCAACGTCGGCGGCGGCGCGCGCCGCCTGCTGCGCCGCGGCTTCGTCGCCTGGTGCGCGCGCCTGTACCTGCGGCTGGCGGGTGTGACGGGGCGCTACTGACGCCAAGCGTGCAGCGCGGGCGGCCGGGCGCGGGTGGCGCGGCCTCGCGTCGGGCGCAAGCGCGAAATTCGCACGCCGGCCCCGTCCCGCGCATGCGCGGTGCTGCCTAGAATCGACCGACGCCCCGCGCACACGCGCAGCGATCCGCAATCTTCGACGCTCTCGCCGACATGTCGCCCAGCCCCACAAGACCACCATTCATCAAGGAGCGCCGCTCCGGCATCGATCGCCGGCGCGTCGATCTCGATCGCTTCGGCAGGCCCGAACGCAGGCACGGCATCGAGGCGCGCCGGCCCGAGGTGGTCGAGCGCGAGATGACGAATTCGGAGTGGCTCGAGCTGAGCGCGGAGCCCGTTCTCCTGTCGCCGCCGATCAAGCCGCGCCGCAAGTAGTCCGGCGTCGCGCTGGAGCTCGTCACGTTTGGCGTGACTCTCCGGGCGCGATGGCGGCGTCGCCCGCTCCACGCGCGGCAGGAAGACGGGCCGCAGGAAGACCTTCGAGCCGCGCTCAGCGCGCGCCCAGGATCGCGCCGAGCGCGCCTGCGAACGCCGCGTTCTGCTCGGGCATGCCGATCGAGACGCGCAGGCAGCTTTCGAAGCCCGGGTCCTTCCACGCCTTGGTGATGATGCCGCGGGCGAGCAGCGCCTCGTGCACCGCCGTGTTGGGGCGGCCAAGGTCGAGCCAGAGGAAGTTCGCCGACGACGGCGCGATGCGCAGCCCCGGCACGCCGAGCGCGTGCAACTGTTGCGCCATCTCGTCGCGCGAATGCACCGTCGCTCGCACGCTCGCCTGCATGTGCGCCGGATCGGTCCAGGCCGCGAGCGCGGCAAGCTGCGCCGCCTGGTTGACGTTGAACCTGGAAACGGCAGTTGAACGCGCTCGCCGGTGCCGTGATCGGCATGTCAGGCAAGGCGCGACGACGCTGCGGGCTCGTGCCCGCGAGGAGGAGCAACGCCGCATGGCGCGTCGAGCGCGGTGCTGGCGAGTGCGTAGCGCAGTCACCTGAAAGGCAAATTCGAACGGAGCCTGGAACGTCTGCGTTAACGCGGCTTTCGTGAGAATCAGCAGCGGTCAACTGCCGTTTCCAGGTTGAAGGCGTGCGCACGCGGTCGGCCATTGCCACGACGGCGGTATCGGACGCGATGCCGTAGCCGACCCGCAGCCCCGCCAGGCCCCAGGCCTTGGAGAAGGTGCGCAGCACGATCCACGGCCCGCTGCGCGCGCGCAGCGCCGCGAGCGCATCCGGGTAGTCCGCGTCGTGCAACGCGTACTCGTAGTAGGCCTCGTCGACGACCAGCAGCGTGCGCTCGGGGGTGGCGGCGACGATGCGCGCGAAGGCGTCGCGCCCGTACTGGCAGCCGACCGGATTGCTCGGGTTGCACAGGATCAGCATCTTCGGCGCGCTCGCCGCCGCGGCGACCCAGGCTTCGGTGTCGTAGCCGAGTTCTTCGGTGATGGCGATTGTCTCGACGTTCGCGCCCATCATTCGCGGGTAGATCACGTGCAGGCCGAAGCTCGGCGTCTGGGTGACGACCCGATCGCCCGGCTGCAGGTAGGCGAGGCACAGCAGTTCGAGCAGGTTCTCGGAGCCGTTGCCGACCGCGAGCCGCTGCGGCGCGACACCAAGGCGCGCGCCGATCGCGGCCTTGAGCGCGGTGCACGACGGATCGGGATAAGCCCAGATGTCGTCGGCGAGCGCGGCGAGCGCGGCGCGCACCGCGGGTGCGGCGCCATACGGGTTCTCGTTGCTGCCCAGGCGCGCGATGCGCTCTACGCCATAGCGCTGGCGCACCGCGACGCTTGACAGCCCGGCGTTGTACTCCGGCAAGGCGCGCACCCAAGGCCGCGCCAAGCTGGCGCCGCTGCTGCCTGCGGCCATGCTCAGGCCGCTTCCATCGCCGCCTGGGCGGCCTTGACCTCGACGCGCACCTGCTCGGTGAGATACGCCTTGAGCTCTGAGAATTCGGGCGTCGTCTTCACCGAGTAGTGGCGCGGGTAGGGGATCGGCACGACCTGATCGACCTTGATCCGCCCCGGGCGTGCGCTCATCACGACGACGCGGCTGCCCATGAACACGGCTTCGTCGATGTCGTGGGTGACGAACAGCACCGTCTTCTTCTGCTCTTCCCAGATGCCGAGCAGCAGCTCCTGCATCAGCTCGCGGGTCTGGTGGTCGAGCGCGCCGAAGGGCTCGTCCATCAGCAGCATGCGCGGGTCGTTGGCCAGCGCGCGGGCGATCGCGGTGCGCTGCTGCATGCCGCCCGAGAGCTGCTTCGGATAATGCTTGTCGAAGCCCTTGAGCCCCACCTTGGCGAGGAAGCCGTGCGCGATCTCGAGCTGCTGCGCGCGCGGCAGCCTGCGCTCGGCCAAGCCGAAGCAGACGTTGTCGAGCACCGTCAACCACGGGAACAGCGTGTAGCTCTGGAACACCATGCCGCGGTCGGCGCCGGGGCCGGTGATGCGCCGGCCGTCGAGCAGCACCTCGCCGCCGGTCTGCGTGTCGAGGCCGGCGACGATGCGCAGCAGCGTGCTCTTGCCGCAACCGCTGGGGCCGAGGATGGTGATGAAGTCGTTCTCCGCCACGCCCAGGTCGGTCGACTGCAGCGCCAGCGTGGCGTCGAAGCGGCGCTCGACGCCGCGAATCGAGAGGATGTTGCCCATGATGTTCAGCGCCCGAGTTGGGCCCAGGGGTAGAGCTTGCGGTTGACCCACTTGAAGAGCAGGTCGCTCGCCAGCCCGATGACGCCGATGACGATGATGCCGAAGATGATCTGGTCGGTGGCGAGCAGCGCCTGGCTGTCGGTGATCATGTGGCCGATGCCGCTCGAGGCGCCGATCAGCTCGGCGACGATCACGTAGGTCCAGGCCCAGCCGAGCACCATGCGCAACTGCTCGGCGATCTCGGGCGCGGCGCCGGGGATCAGCACGCGGCGGATCAGCGAGGCGTCCTTCACGCCCAGCGTGTAGGCCGCCTCGACCAGGTCGCGCCGCGTGTTGCCGACCGTGACGCTGATCATCAGCACGAGCGAGAAGAAGGCGCCGATGAAGATGACGGCGAGCTTTTGCGCCTCGCCGATGCCGGCCCACAGGATCAGGAGCGGGATGAAGGCCGACGCGGGCAGGTAGCGTGAGAAGCTGATGAAGGGCTCGAAGAAGGCCTCGACCGGCTTGTACGCGCCCATCGCGACGCCGAGCGGCACCGCGAGCGCCGCCGCGATGACGAAGCCGCCCAGCACGCGCCAGACCGTCATGCCGATGTCCGTGGCGAAGCCCTGCTCGGCAAGCAGCGTCCAGCCGCTCCTGAGCATCGTCCACGGGTCGGCGAGGAAGGTCTTTTGCACGAAGCCGCCGAAGGTGACGAGGCTCCACACGGCGACGAAGAGCACGAAGAACGAGATGCCCAGCGCGATACGCGTGCCCGGGCTCACCGCGGTCAGGGGCTTCATGCGCGGTCTCCTCGTTCGGACCGGATCGGCGGGCGCCGCCGCGGCGGCGTCCAAGGCGGCGGCGCGGGTCATTGGATGAAGCGGGAATCGGCCAGCTTGCTCATGTCGGGCAGTTGCTTGATGGTGCCCGCCTCGAGCATCAGGTCCGCCGCCTCCTTGCTGAACTGGGCGTGCTCGCCGGCGAAGAACTTCTGGTTGGCGGCCTTGTCCTGCCAGCGCAGGTACTTCTGGCTGGCCTCGAACTGCTCGCCGCTTTGCTTGACGTCGGCGCCCATGATCTCGAAGGCCCGCTTCGGATCGGTCTTGATCATCTCGACCGCCTGGAAGTAGCTGTCCGCCAGCGCCTGCGCCGCCTTCGGGTTCTCGGCCAGGAACTTGGTCGTGCAACCGAAGGTGTCCATGATCATCGGATAGTCGAGCGTCGTCGCGATGATCTTGCCCGCCTCGGGCTTGGCGCGCACCGCGCCGAGGTAGGGCTCGTAGGTCATCGCGGCGTCGATGTCCTGGTTGCCGGCGATCATCGCGTTCGCGGCGGCTTGCGGTTCGAGGTTGACGACCTTCACGTCCTTCACCGACAGGCCGTTCTTCTTGAGCATCCAGGCGAGCGTGAAGTAGGGCGCCGTGCCGGGCGCGCTGGCGGCGACGGTCTTGCCCTTCAAGTCGCTGATCTTCGTGATCGACGGCTTGACGACCATGCCGTCGGCGCCGTAGCTCTTGTCCATCTGGAAGATCTGCGCCGTCGCGACGCCGGCCGCGTTCCACGCGATCCAGGTCTCGACCGTCGTCGCGGCGCACTGGATGTCGCCCGAGGCGACCGCCAGGTGGCGGTCCTTCTGCGGGATCTTCTTGATCGTCACGTCCAGGCCGTTCTTCTTGAAGATGCCGGCATCGCGCGCGAGCGTCAGCGGCGCAAAGCCGGTCCAGCCAGAGATGCCGATCGCGACCGGCGTGAGGTTTTGTGCCTGGGCGGAGAAGGCGGCGACGGCGAACGCGGCCGCAGCGAGGATGAACTTCTTCATGAGCGGATGTCTCCGGGTTGGGGGGTGAGAAAGGCAGGTCTCGAATGTCTCAGAGGGTGTTTCCCAAATCAATGCGCGGTTGCATTCATTTGGGATACACGCTCTCAGGCCGCGATCCACAGCGCCGGGCGCTGCGGCACGCTGCGCAGTGCGGCGGCGATGCTGCCGTCGGCGACCATCGCCGCCGCGGCCTCGATGTCGGGCGCGAGGTAGCGATCCTGCATCATCGCCGGGCAGTGCGCGCGCAGCGCGGCGTGCACCGATTCGAGCGCGGCGCTGGTCGCGAGCGGGCGCAGGAAGTCGATCCCCATCGACGCGGCGAGCAGTTCGATGCCGAGGATGCGCGCGACGTTGGCGATCATCGGCTGCAGCCGGCGCGCGGCGAAGGTCGCCATCGAGACATGGTCCTCCTGGTTCGCGCTCGTCGGCAGGCTGTCGACGCTCGCCGGGTGGGCGAGGCTCTTGTTCTCGCTCGCCAGCGCGGCGGCGGTGACGTGGGCGATCATGAAGCCGCTGTTCAGCCCAGCGTTGGGCGTGAGGAAGGGCGGCAGGCGCGAGACGCCCGAGTCGATCAGCATCGCGATGCGGCGCTCGGCGATCGCGCCGACCTCGGCGATCGCGGTCGCCATCGCGTCGGCAGCGAGCGCGACCGGCTCGGCGTGAAAGTTGCCGCCCGAGATCAGGCTGCCCTGGGGAGGCGAGCCGGCCCGGCCGGGCGCCCCTGTCTCCGAGGAGGACGGTACCGAGGCCGCCCAGGGGCCGTCGTCCATCAGCACCAGCGGGTTGTCGGTCACGGCGTTGGCTTCGCGCAGCAGCACCAGCGCGGCGTGGCGCAACTGGTCGAGACAGGCGCCGACCACCTGCGGCTGGCAGCGCAGGCAGTAGGGGTCCTGCACGCGGTCGTCGCCTTCGACGTGGCTGCGGCGAATCGCGCTGCCGGCGAGCAACTGGCGGTAGTACTGCGCGACGTCGATCTGCCCCGGCTGGC
>JBDHSE010000093.1:0-9183 GCA_039807955.1 Ideonella sp.
GCGATCGCGGCGCCGGCCGCGCTGCCAGTCGCGGGGTTGGCCTGCGCGGCACCCGGCGCGGCGGCGGCGCTTGCTGGCGCGCCGGGCGCGGCGCCGGCCGGCGGCAGCGGCTCCTGGAAAACCTGGACGAGGACGTTGCGGCGCCGGTAATAGTCGGGCGAGATCAGTGCCTCCGGGCTCGGGATCAGATCGCTGATGCGCATGCCGGGAAACCACGGGTAGCGCAGCGGCTGCGCGACGTGGCCGGTCAGCGTCACCGCGTTGCTGAAGCCGGGCGAGACCGGCAGCAGCGTCAGCACGTCGCCGTCGCGCAGCGGCGTCGCCAGCCCCTGCGGGTCGAGCCTGAGCTCCTCGACGACGCGCGCCGCGCCGGTGCGCGACGGATCGACCCGCTCGAGCACCGCGCGATTGCGTTCGGCCAGCACCGGCACGCCGCCGGCGTAGGACAGCACGACGCCGGCCGGCTCGGTCGGGGCGTTCAGCTCGTAGATCGCCGCGTTGTCGATCTCGCCGTTGAGCGCGACGCGCGGCCCGACCGGATGGAAGACGACGACGTCGCCGGCGCGCAGCTGCAGGTCCTTGGACTTGTCGCCGCGGACGAGGAAGCCGTACATGTCGAGTTCGGAGACGATCTGGCCGTCGCGGCGCAGGCTGATGCGCCGCATCGAGCCGTTGGCCGCCGGCCCGCCGGCGGCGACGACGGCCGACAGCAGCGTCGACTGGCCGCTCAACGTGAACACGCCCGGCATCTGCGCCGGGCCGACGACGAAGACGCGCACGCCGCGCATCTGGCCGAGGCTGACGCTCAGGTTGAAGCCGGTGTACAGGCGCCCGATCTGCGCCCGCAGATGCTTCTCGAGGTCGGCGGCGCGCACCCCGGCGACCGAGAAGGTGCCGATGCGCGGCAGGCTGATCTGGCCGTTGCGATCGACGATGGCGCGAAAGTCGATGTCGATCGAGCCCCAGGCGCGAACGACGATCTCGTCGCCCGGGCCGACCGTGTAGTCGGCCGACACCGGCACGTTGTCGACCGGCGCGAAGCTGTCGGCCGGCGCGCCGAAGAAGCTCGCACCGAACACCGGCAGCAAGCGCCCGGTGGCGGTCTGGACGAAGCGCTGGAACTCGCTCGGCCGCTGCGGCTGCGCGCTGCGCGGCGGGGGAACGTTCGCCGCCGCAGGCGCGCGCTGCGCCGCGCCCGGCGCGCTGTTGACGATCGGTGCCGGCAACTGCGGGCTCGTGATCGGCTGGCTGCCGGTCAGCGCGCGCGGATCGATCGTCGTGTCGCTGGGGGTGGCGGTGTCGGTCGTCGTCGGCACGTTCAGCGGATTGCCGAACGCGGAACCGATCGAGGTCTGAGCGGCGGCCGGGGTCGCGAGCATCGTGAGCGAGACGCCGACCGCAGCGAGGGCCAGCCGCAGCGGGCGGGAAAGAACGGATCGCAGGAAGCTCATGCAGGGGCCGATTCTCGGGCATCGGGCATCGGGCTTCGGGGCGACAGCGCTGCCGCGTCGGAATCGACCGTGCCCGAAGAACCTCGCGCGCATCCGTATCGCGGACGCCTTGCGCGGCCGCCAATGGTAGCGGATGGCCGGAGCCGAAAACGCGCCGTGCCGGGGGTCGGCGCCGCGCCGCGCGCCGGCGCGCAGACTGGCTGGCTCAGGCCGGCATCGGAATCGCGATCCAGATCAGCGCCACGGCGGCAACGAAGGCGGCGACTTCGAGCGCGGTGCGCAGGTGGTTGTTCATGCGGGTCCTCGTCGGGATGCGGACGGTGCCGCTCCAAGCCGGGGCGCAGGTCGTGCGGCTGCGCAGCGGCTCGGGGGATCAGTGCAGCGGGCGGCCCGCCTGGATCGGTTCGCGCGCGCCGTTGGCTTCGGCCTGGGTGCCGAGCCGGTCGAGCCGCGACTGCGCGCGGGCGAGCAACTGCGTCAGCTCGCGAAACGCTTCGGGCCGCAGGCGCAGGCTCAGGTGCTGGATCCTGAGCGTGATGCTGCCGCAGCGGCAGACGAATACCTCGCCGGCCGGCGCGCCGATCAGGCGCAGCAGCGGGCCGTGCGCCTCTTCGCCGAAGTGCGCGCTCACAGCGTCGCGGCGCCGGCGGCGCGCAAAGGTTCGATCGATCGATTCGTGGTCTTCACGGTGTGGTCCTTTCGAAGCGGAGAAAGAGCAGCGCTGCGGATGGCCGAAGCGCAGGAAGTGCACGCCGGACGGCCGTTCGAGGTGGCGTGCGTTGCAGCCGTCGGCCAGGTCTTCGTTGGCGGCGGCCGTCACGCTGTGTCCGCCCGCTTCGATGCGGATGCGGTGCGCGGCGAGGCTGAGCGCGGGCAGCGCGCGGGCGCGTTGCGCGGCGTCGGGCAGTTCGATGAACAAGGTCGCCGTCCAGTTCGACGCGTCGGGCAGCAGGTGGGCGTAGGCCGCGGCTTCGCAGCGCGCGGCATCCGCGTTGTCGATGCGCTCGGTGCGGAGCACCTCCTGCAGCTGGTAGCGCAGCGTCAGCGCGTCCTCGAACTGCAGCCGCATGCACGGCCCGAGCGCCAACGTGCGTGCGCAGCGGTAGGCGATCATCCGGCGCCGGTTCGCGGCGCGCGCCGATTCGTAGGCGCGCGGCGGCAACAGCCCTGCAGAGAGCACGTCGATCGGTTGCAAAGCAGGTGACATGGAGCGATCGTAATGCGAATCACTCGCATTCGCAACTAGAGAATTACCCTAGAGACCTACTCCTGTCGTCCGCCTTCGACCGATTCGACGCCGTGCCTGTCCCTGCGCGCGAACGGCTGTCTACACTACGGCGCGCATGAGCCCCATCATCTCGAGCTTCGCGGCCGCCGACGGCCTGCGGCTTCACCGCTGCGACTGGGCACCCGACGGCGACACCGCGGCGCCAACGGTGCTCATCGTGCACGGCCTGGGCGAGCACATCGGCCGCTTCGAGCGCACGGCGCTGCGGCTCGCTGCGGCGGGCTGGCACGTCGCCGGCTACGACCAGCGCGGGCACGGTCAGTCCGAAGGCGCGCGCGGCGCGATCGCGCAGCGCGACAGCCTGCTGCGCGACCTCGCCCGCCTGATCGACATCGTGCGCGGCGAGCGCGGCGGGCCGCTTGTCGTGCTCGGCCACAGCATGGGCGGCCTGATCGCGGCGCGCTTCGCCGCCGAGGGGCTGCAGGCCCAGCCCGCGGCGTGGCACCGCGCGGTCGATGGCCTCGTGCTCTCGTCGCCCGCGCTCGATACCGGCATGAGCGGCGGGCAGCGCGCGCTGCTCGCCATTCTCGGGCCGCTCGCGCCGTGGCTCGCGGTCTCGAACGGCCTCTCACCGCAGTGGATCTCGCGCGACCCGGCGGTCGTCGCCGCCTACTGCGCCGACCCGCTGGTGCACGACCGCATCACGCCGCGCCTGGCGCGTGCCATCGTCGACGGTGGCGCGTTCGTGTTGCCGCTGGCGCCGCGCTGGAGCCTGCCGACGCTACTGCTGTGGGCCGGCAGCGACCGCTGCGTCGCGCCGGCCGGCTCGCAAGCGTTCGCCGATGCCGCGCCGCCGGGCATCGTCCGCGCCCAATGCTTCGAGCCGCTGTACCACGAGATATTCAACGAGCCGGAGCAGGACGAGGTCTTCGCGGCGCTGCTCGCGTGGCTCGCCGGGCGCGCCGGACAATAGCTTTCTCGCGCAGCCTCGCGCCGAAGAGGACAAGCACCATGAACGCACGCGATCCGAACCTGCCGCTGCAAACCGGCGAAGCCGAGGCCATCGCCGCCTTCGCCGCCCGCACCTGGGACGAGGAGATCGTCCCCGCGCTCGCCGACTACATCGCGATCCCGGCCAAGAGCCCGATGTTCGACCCCGACTGGGAGCGCCGCGGGTTGATCGATCGCGTCGTGCGCGACGCCGCGGCGTGGGTCGAGCGCAAGCAGGTCGCCGGGTTGAAGCTCGAGGTGGTCCGCCTGCCCGGGCGCACGCCGCTGATCTTCTTCGAAGTGCCGGCGACCAGGCCCAGCTGCACCGACACCGTCTGCATCTACGGCCATCTCGACAAGCAGCCCGAGTTCACCGGCTGGCGCAGCGACCTCGGGCCGTGGACGCCCAAGCTCGAGGACGGCCGCCTGTACGGCCGCGGCGGCGCAGACGACGGCTACGCGATCTACGCCGCGACGACCGCCATCCTCGCGCTCGACCGCCAGGGCATCGCGCGCCCGCGCGTCGTCGGCCTGATCGAGACCTGCGAGGAAAGCGGCTCGTTCGACCTGCCCGCCTACATCGACCTGCTGCGCCCGCGCCTGGGCAACGTCAGCCTCGTCGTCTGCCTCGACTCGGGCGCCGGCAACTACGACCAGTTGTGGCTGACGACCTCGCTGCGCGGGCTGGTCAGCGGCGTGCTGAAGGTCGAGATCCTGACCGAGGGTATCCACTCCGGCGACGCGAGCGGCCTCGTGCCGTCGAGCTTTCGTATCCTGCGCCAGGTGCTCGACCGGCTGGAAGACGCGAAGACCGGTCGCCTGCTGCCCGAGAGCTTTCACTGCGACATCCCGGCGCTGCGCATCGAGCAGGCGCACGCGACGGCGAAGATCCTCGGCGACGAGGTCTGGAAGCGCATGCCGTGGGCCTGCGGCGCCGACGGCACGGCCACGCTGCCGACGACGACCGATCCGGTCGAGGGGCTGCTCAACCGCACCTGGCGGCCGACGCTGTCGGTGACCGGCGCCGACGGTCTGCCCGAAATCGGCAGCGCAGGCAACGTATTGCGGCCCTACACCGCGTTCAAGCTCAGCCTGCGCCTGCCGCCGCTCGTCGATGCGCACGCCGCGGCGACGAAGCTCAAGGCGCTGCTCGAAGACAACGCGCCGTACAACGCGAAGGTGACGTTCGCCGCCGACGGCAACGCCGACGCGCTCGGCGCGACGGGCTGGGACGCGCCCGGCCTCGCGCCGTGGCTCGAGGCGGCGCTGAACCAGGCCTCGCAGGCGTACTACGGCGCGCCGCTCGGCTACATCGGCCAGGGCGGGACGATCCCGCTGATGAGCCTGCTGCAGCAGGGCTTCCCCGCCGCGCAGATGATGGTCTGCGGCGTCCTCGGCCCGAAGAGCAACGCCCACGGGCCGAATGAATTCCTGCACGTGCCCTACGCCAAGAAGCTCACCGCCGCCGTCGCGCAGGTGATGGCGGCGCATCCCTAGTGCAACGGCCGACGCTGTTCGGCACCGAAAACCGCGTCTTTGCCGCCCGGGCGGCGCTGCAAGTCCTCGCGATACCTGCGGGTATCGCTGCGGTTTGCGCCTTGCCAGTGCGACAAATCCATCGGTTTTCTTCAGTGCCTCACAGCATCGAACACTGCGCTAGTCACGCCACAACCCCATGCGCAGCACGTCCTGATACTCGCCGTCCACGAAAAGCTCGTTGCGCAGGATGCCCTCGACCTTGAAGCCCAGCTCCTCGTTGATCCTGACGTTGCGCAGGTTGGTGTGCGTCGTGTTGAGGTAAATCTTCCTCAGGCCTAGCGTCGAGAGTCCGTGGTCGATCCACAACCTTGACGCCTCTTTCGCGTATCCCCTGCCGCGCATGCTCGGCACGCCGATCAGCTTGCGCAGTTCCGCCCGGCGCTGCGTCCGGTCGAAGTCGAGGTAGGCCATCGCACCGATCGGCGTTCCGTCGCCCAAGGTCACGGTACCGATGACGGTGTTCTCGCTGTCGACGAGTTCGCGCGCGCTGCGCCGCGCGGGGCTCGTCGACGACAACAGGAAGTAGCGGCCGTTCGTATCGCGCACCCACTGCTCCAGCAACGGCAGGTCGGTGTCGCGGTCGAACGCGCGGATGCAGACCTCGGCGCCGGCGAGCGGCAGGCCCTGCCCGAGAACCTCGCGTCGCGCCGCCGGCGGCGAATCGCTGCCATCGGAATCGGTCGCCGTCCGTTTGCCGGGCTTCATCGATGCGTCGAGCAGATGATTCACATAGCGGATGAAGTCGATCTGCTTGAAGCCGTAGCTGAACGCCTCGCGACAGAAGTTGCGCGACAGCGCTTCCAGCATCGCGGTGGGAATCTGCCCCTGGGGCTCGCTCATGGTCGAACGCGCGGCTTTGCTTTCGTCGATCGCGGATCGCAGCCCGCGGCCTGTCGCAGAGTCTCGCACCGTCGCCATGATGTGTGCGGCCATGATGCCATCGGAACCGGGAATCTTCACGCGCCGGCGTGGTGGCGCTCGCGCCCGCCTGCCGCACGCGAGGCCGAGTCTCGTGATGAACGGGGCAGCGCGCATGTTCGAAGAGGGCGCGGGGCGAGCGACGAGACGATCGACCGAACGCGTGTCGCGCGTGGACGGCGCATCGGGAAAGACCCGCCTTTCTTCGATCGCGCGATCACGGCACAGTGCCCTCCTGTGTGCCCGCGGGCATGCCTTCGCCATCCATCGATCGGAGCAACCATGAATCGCCGCCACACACTCGCTCGAATCGCCGGCGCGCTCGCGCTCGGCGCATCCGCATGGACCGTTCCGCTGTCCGCCGCGAGCGCCGCCGAGATCGAACTGACCTACGCCTTCTTCGCGCCGGCCGGCACCTTCCCCGGCAAGCAGATGGCGCACTGGGCCGAGGAACTGAAGAAGCGAACCAACGGCAAGGTCGAGGTCAAGACCTTCCCCGGCGGCGCGCTGCTCGGTGCGCGCGAGATGTACGACGGCGTCGCCAAGGGCGTCGCCGATATCGGCCTCGGATCGCCGTCGTACGACCCGGGGCGCTTTCCGCTCACGTCGGGCGCGTCGCTGCCGGTCGGCTTCCCGAACGCGACGGTCGCGAGCCGCACGCTGTGGGAACTGACGAAGGAGTTCAAGCCCAAGGAGTTCGAGCAGTTCAAGGTGATCGCCGTGTTCACCGGCGAGCCGGGCTACATCCAGTCGCGCAAGCCGGTGCGCAACCTGGACGATCTGAAGGGCATGAAGCTGCGCGCGGCCGGCACCGGCGTGCCGGTGCTCAAGGCGCTCGGCGCGGCGCCGATCGGCATGCCGATGCCCGAGGTGCCGCAGGCGGTGCAGACCGGCGTCATCGACGGCACGATGACATCGCGCGAGATCCTGAAGGACTTCAAGCTCGCCGAACTGCTGAAGTACGTCACCGACTATCCGACCGTCATCGTCAGCTTCGCCGCGGTGATGGACAAGAAGCGCTTCGACGCGCTGCCCGCCGACGTGCGCAAGGTGATCGACGAGCTGGGGCCGGAGATGGCGATCTGGACCGGCCAGTACCACGACAAGGAGAACGTCGACGGCGCACTGCAATGGGCGAAGAAGGAGCACGGCCTGCAGATCCTGCCGCTCGCCCCCGACGAGCGCGCGCGCTGGGACGCCAGGCTCGAGCCGATGACAACCGAATGGATCACCGAGATGACGGCCAAGGGCCTGCCGGCGAAGCAGTACCTTGCGCGGCTGGCCGCGCTGCGCGACCAGTTCGCGAAGCAGAAGTGACGCCTGCCGGCGCCGCCAAGCCGCGCACACCCATGTTGGCCGGCGCGCGCTGCTGATGCTGGTGCTGGAGAAGCTCAGCGCGCTCGTCAACCGGGTGCTCGTCTTCGCCGCCGGCATCGCGCTGGCAGCGATGATGTTCTTCGCCGTCGCCGACATGGTGCTGCGCCGTTTCGGCATCACCGTTGCCGGCTCGTACGAGATCATCGGCTGGCTGTCGGCAGGCGCGCTCGCGCTGGCGCTCGGTTCGGTGCAGCAGCACCGCGGCCATGTCGCGATCGACCTGCTGCTGACGCGAATCGGCAGGCGCCCGCGCGCCGTGATCGAACTGCTGATGCACCTGCTCGGGCTGCTGCTGTTCGCCGCCGTTACCTGGTACGTGTTCGCCTACGGCCGGCTGCTGCACGAGACCGGGTCGCTGTCGGAGACGCTCAAGGTGATCGTCTATCCGTGGGTCTACGTCGTCGCCGTCGGCAGCGCCGGACTCACGCTGACGCTGCTGGTCGACGTCGTGCGCGCCGCGCGCGACTGCCTTGCGCTGCGGCGCGGCGAAGGCTGAAGAGGGGCAGCGACGATGGATCCGCTGCAAGCTGCCCTCGTCGGCCTCGTGCTGATGTGCGTCTTCATGGCGCTCGGCATGCCGATCGCGTTCTCGATGTTGCTCACCGGCGCGCTCGGCAACCTCTACCTGCTGTCGCCGCGCGCCGCGGCGCAGCTGCTGTCGGGCAACGTCTGGGATCAGTTCTCGTCGTATGGCCTGAGCGTCGTGCCGCTGTTCGTGCTGATGGGGCAGTTCGCGTACCGCGCCGGCATCACCGAGCGGCTGTACGACGCCGCCTACAAGTGGGTCGGCCAGTACCCCGGCGGTCTGGCCGGGACGACGATCGCCGCCTGCGCGGGCTTCTCGGCGATCTGCGGTTCGAACTCGGCGACGACGGCGACGATGGGAACGATCGCGCTGCCCGAGATGCGGCGCTATCGCTACGACGCGGCGCTCAGCACCGGCGCGGTCGCGGTCGGCGGCACGCTCGGCGTCGTCATCCCGCCGAGCGTCGTGATGATCGTCATTGCGGTGCAGACCGAGCAGTCGCTGTTGAAGCTCTTCCTTGCCGGCATCGTTCCGGGGCTGATCCTGACCGCGCTCTTCCTGCTGACGATCGTCGCGATGTGCATGCGCAACCCGGCGCTCGGCCCGCTCGGCCCGGTGACGAGCCTGCGCCAGAAGCTGCGGTCGCTGTCGGGCGTCGTCGAGGCGCTGCTGCTGTTCGCGCTCGTCATGGGCGGCCTGTACCTCGGCTGGTTCACGCCGACCGAGGCCGGCGCGGCCGGCGCCTTCGGCGCGCTCGCAATCGGCGTCGTGCGCCGCCAGCTGTCGTGGAAGGGCTTCGTGCAGTCGATCGTCGAGAGCGTTCGCATCTCGGCGATGGTCGTGCTGCTGATCACCGGCGCGGTGCTGTTCGGGCGCTTCCTCACCGTCTCGCAGCTGCCGTTCGTGCTCGCCGACTGGGCCGCCGCGTTGCCGGTGCCGCCGGCCGTCGTGCTGCTCGTCGTGATCGGCATCTACCTCGTCGGCGGCGCGCTGATGGACGCGCTCGGCTTTCTCGTCGTGACGATCCCGATCTTCTTCCCGCTCGCCGCGGCGCTCGGCTACGACCCGGTCTGGTTCACGATCATCCTCACGATCGTCACGACGATGGGCGCGATCACGCCGCCGGTCGGCGTCAACGTCTTCATCGTCCAGGG
>JBDHSE010000094.1:0-9072 GCA_039807955.1 Ideonella sp.
GCGCTCGATCCGGTGCAAACGCGCCTTTCGGGCGCGCTGATGCGCGTCAATCACGTCGGCGAGGTCTGCGCGCAGGCGCTCTACAACGCACAGGCGCTCGCAACCCACGACCCGGCGCTGCGCAGCCAGTTCGAGCGCGCCTCGCGCGAGGAGACCGACCATCTGGCCTGGACCCAGCAGCGATTGCGAGAGCTGGGCGCGCACACCAGCCTGCTCAACCCGCTGTGGTACGCCGGCGCGTTCGGCATCGGCTGGCTGGCGGGCAAGACGAGCGACCGGCTGAGCCTGGGCTTCGTCGTCGAGACCGAGCGCCAGGTCGAGCAGCACCTGCAGGGCCACCTCGACCGCCTGCCCGGCGCCGACCACGCCTCGCAGGCGATCGTGCGCCAGATGAAGGACGATGAGGCGCGCCACGCGATGCAGGCCGAGGAGGCCGGTGCGATACCGCTGCCGGCGCCGTTGAGGCTCGCGATGCGGGCCGCGGCCAAGGTCATGACGACGACGGCGCACTACATCTGACCTCGACGTAGCGAGGCGCCCGCGCCGCCCGCTCAGCCCTCGACCAGTTCGAAACTCGTGGTGATCTGCGCCGTGTGCGCGAGCATGATGCTGGCCGAGCAGTACTTCTCGTGCGACAGCGCGATCGCGCGCTCGACGGCGTCCGGCGCCAGGCCGCGGCCGGTGACGATGAAGTGCATCCGGATCGCGGTGAACACCTTGGGGTCGGTCTCGGCGCGCTGCGCGTTCAGGACGACCTGGCAGCCGCGCACGTCGTGGCGCCCGCGCTTGAGGATCAGCACGACGTCGTAGGCGGTGCAGCCGCCGGTGCCGGCGAGCACCGTCTCCATCGGCCGCGGCGCGAGGTTGCGCCCGCCGCCGTCGGGCGCGCCGTCCATCGCGAGCACGTGCCCGCTGCCGGTCTCGGCGATGAAGCTCATGCCGCTCGCCGGCAGCCAGTTGATCGTGCATTCCATGCCCGCATTGTGCCGCGCGACTGTGGTTTCCGAGTCGCATCCCTAAATCGGCCGCCGAGCGCATATTGCAGTGCAGCATTGCAGCGTTTACACTCGATCCGAAAGCGAGGCCGAACAACGCCGTCGCGAACGCTTGTCTCCTCCACCCCCGGGTGGACTTCGGCCCAAGGCAGCAATGCCTTGGGCCTTTTTCTTGGCGTCCGTGCCCTCGCGTAAGATGCGGCGCCCCGCAAGCTTCAGCGAGACCGATTTCCGATGGCCGGCACGCCGCGCAAGAACACGAACCCTTCGCCCCGCACCAGCGCGCGCGCGACCCGACAGCCGGACTATCTGCAGCGCATCCTCACCGCCCGCGTCTACGACGCCGCCGTCGAGTCGACGCTTGCGAAGGCCAACAACCTCAGCGAGCGGCTTGCGAACACCGTGCTTCTGAAGCGCGAGGACGAGCAGCCGGTCTTCAGCTTCAAGCTGCGCGGCGCATACAACAAGATGGCGCGCCTGACCGCGGCGCAGTTGAAGCGCGGCGTGATCTGCGCCTCGGCCGGCAACCATGCGCAAGGCGTCGCCTTCAGCGCGCGCCAGCTCGGCTGCAAGGCAGTGATCGTGATGCCGGTGACGACACCCGCGCTCAAGGTCGACGCGGTGCGCGCGCTCGGCGCCGAGGTCGTGCTGACCGGCGACAGCTACTCCGAGGCCTACGCCCACGCGGTCGAGATCGAGCGCGCGCGCAAGCTCACCTTCGTCCATCCGTTCGACGACCCGGACGTGATCGCCGGCCAGGGCACGATCGCGATGGAGATCCTGCGCCAGCACCAGGGGCCGATCGACGCCGTGTTCGTCGCCATCGGCGGCGGCGGGCTGATCTCGGGCATCGCCGCCTACATCAAGGCGGTGCGCCCCGAGATCAAGGTGATCGGCGTGCAGACGACCGATTCGGACGCGATGGCGCGCTCGGTGCGCGCCGGCAAACGCGTCGTGCTCGACGACGTCGGCCTCTTCTCCGACGGCACCGCCGTCAAGCAGGTCGGCGAGGAGACGTTTCGCCTCGTGCGCGAGCTGGTCGACGACTTCGTGCTCGTCGACACCGACGCCGTCTGCGCCGCGATCAAGGACGTGTTCAAGGACACCCGCAGCATCCTCGAGCCGGCCGGCGCGCTCGGCGTCGCCGCGATCAAGCAGTACGTCGAGGCGCACAAGCTCAAGGGCCGCACCTTCGTCGCCGTCACGACCGGCGCCAACATGAACTTCGACCGCCTGCGCTTCGTCGCCGACCGCGCCGAGGTCGGCGAGCTGCGCGAGGCGATGTTCGCCGTCACGATCCCCGAGGTGCAGGGCAGCTTCAAGCGGTTTTGCGAGCTGATCGGCCCGCGCAGCGTGACCGAGTTCAACTACCGCATCGCCGACGCGAAGGTGGCGCACGTCTTCGTCGGCCTGTCGACCAACGACCGCGGCGAATCGGCGCGCATCGCGCGCGGCTTCGAGCGGCACGGCTTCCCGACCCTCGACCTGACGCACGACGAACTCGCGCGCGAGCACCTGCGCCATCTGGTCGGCGGGCGGCCCGAACTCGCGCGCGGCGAACAGTTGTTTCGCTTCAACTTCCCCGAGCGGCCCGGCGCGCTGATGCAGTTCCTCGCCCGGCTGCACCCGGAGTGGAACATCAGCCTCTTTCACTATCGCAACCAGGGCGCCGACTACGGCCGCATCCTGGTCGGCATCCAGGTGCCGCACGGCGACCGCCGCGCGTTGCGCGCCTTCCTCGCGACGCTGCCGTACCCCAACGTCGACGAGACCGACAACCCCGCCTACCGGCAGTTCCTGCGCTGACGCGATGCGTGCCGATCGGGCCGCGGCGCGAAAGCACCCCTCGCGCTGCCGCACAATGACGCACTGGCCTGATCCGCAACCGCCGTCATGTCGCTCCACCGCTCGCTGATCACCCCGACGTCCAATCCGCTGCTCGAGCAGGCGTTGCGCGACAAGCTGCAGCGCCGTGCGACTCTTGCCGGCGGGCTCGGCGAACTCGAGCCGCTGGCGATCCGGCTCGGGCTGATCCAGAACACGCTCAAGCCGCACTTTCGGGCGCCGCA
This sequence comes from Ideonella sp., assembly GCA_039807955.1. Classification (GTDB taxonomy): domain Bacteria; phylum Pseudomonadota; class Gammaproteobacteria; order Burkholderiales; family Burkholderiaceae_C; genus CAIKUF01. The sequence goes on from JBDHSE010000094.1 coordinate 3,065, forward strand.
ACTGCTGCTGTTCGCGGCCGATCACGGCCTCGCCGTCGACGGCGTCGGCGCGACCGAGCGCCAGACGACGCGCGCGCTGGTGCACAGCCTGCTCGCGTCGCAACTGCCGGTGGCGGCGTTTGCCGCGCTGCAGGGGCTCGAGCTCACGGTCGTCGATTGCGGCATCGCCGAGCCGATGGCGCCGCACCCGCGGCTGCTCGCGCGCAAGATCGCGCACGGCACGCGCAACGCGCGCGTCAGCGCGGCGATGTCGCTCGACCAGGCGCAGGCCGCGATCCGCGCCGGCATGGAGATCGCCGACTCGATCACCGGCAACGCCGTCGCCTGCGCCGGCATCGGCGTCGGCGCGCACGAAAGCGCGGCGCTCGTCCTCGCGCGGCTGACCGACAGCCCGGTGCGCGACCTGATCGTCTCCGGTCCGCGCATGACGGAGGACGAGATCGCGCACCTGCAGGTCGTGATGCAGGGTGCGCAGGGCCGGCATCGCGACGCGACCGACCCGGTCGAGGTCGTCGCCGCGTTCGGCGGCTTCGAGCTGGCGATGATGGTCGGCGTGATGCTCGTCGCCGGCAGCAAGCGCCAGCTCATCATGGCCGACGGCATGTCGGCCTGCGCCGCGCTGATGGCGGCGGCGCAGATCGCCCCCGCCGTCACCGACTATTGCGTCTTCTGCCGCAGCAACGGCCACCAGGGGCTCGATCAGGCGCTCGCCCTCTTTCACGCCTCGGCACTGCTCGAACTCGGCATGGAAAGCACCGACGGCACCGGCGCGACGCTCGCCTTCCCGCTCGTCAAGAGCGCCGCCGCGCTGCTCACCGACGTGGTCGAAGGCGACGAACCGGTGGCGCCGCCGGCGCGCGACAGCGGCCCGTCGTCCAACTTCGGCGCGCCGATCTGAAGGCGCGCAGCGCGAGGTTCAGCGCAGCGCGCGGTTGCGCTGGCCGTCGCCGTGCGGCGCGGACGGTACCGGTGATGCAGGCTCGGCCTGCTCCTCGATGACCTGCGCCGGCGCGGGCATGTGCTGCTGAGGCGCCGCGCCTTCGCCGTCGGGCCTTGCCATCGGCAGCGTTCCGGTCGCCGGCGCTGCAGGCGGCGGCAGTTCGAGCACGATGCTCGCCGCGCCGCCGACCGGGCCGATCGACGCCGAACGGCGCGCGACGGACTGCAGGATCAGGCCGTCGTCGAGCGGCGCGCCGACCGCATAGGGCTTGGCCGGCTTGTCGTCTGTCGAGATCAGCGCGACCCCGCCCTGCGAGTGCAGGCCGCCTGCGGCACTCCCGGCCGGCGCGAGCACGCCAAGCAGCTTGAAGCGGTTGTTCTGCGCGATGGGTGCCGGTGCCGCGCTCTCGGCGACCGGGGCGGCGCCGAACATGCGGACGAAGTCGCCGCCGGCGGCGACCCGCGAGTCGACCGCCAGCACGTTCGACGGCAGCGGCGCCGGGCGGGCGATCAGCCGCAGCGCCCAGAACATCACGCCCGCGGCGACCAGCGCCCAGACCAGAAAAGCCGACAATCGAGCCTGCATGCCGCGATTATCATTCGGCGCCTTGCCGTTGCCCGCGCGGAAATAGCCGCCGAGTGCACCCGTATTTCGCGCACCGCGCGAGCGAGAGCGGCGCGATCATGGCTCACGCCCCATTCCACCCTGCAATGACTCATCCCGGATTCCCCGCACGCCGCACGCGCGGCTTCACGCTCATCGAGTTGATGGTCGTGCTCGTCATCATCGGCGTGCTCGCCGCGTTGATCGTCCCCAACGTCCTCGACCGCGCCGACGACGCCCGCGTCACCGCGGCGCGCACCGACGTCAACAACCTGATGCAGGCGTTGAAGCTCTACAAGCTCGACAACCAGCGCTACCCGAGCGGCGAGCAGGGCCTGCAGGCGCTCGTCGCGCGGCCGACGGTGGGCGCCATTCCGCCCAACTGGAAGCCCTATCTCGACAAGCTGCCCAACGACCCCTGGGGCCGGCCGTATCAATACGCCAACCCGGGCGTGAAAGGCGAGATCGATGTCTACAGCTTCGGGGCCGACGGGCAACCCGGTGGCGAAGGCAAGGACGCGGACATCGGCTCCTGGCAGTAGGCGCCGCCGCGCGGCACGCTGGCGGGCGTGCCCGGCGCGCGGGTTCACGCTGATCGAGCTGCTGCTGGTCGTGGTGCTGATCGCCGTCGCGAGCGCGGTTGCCACGCTCGCGCTGCGCGACCCGGCGGCGAGCCGTCTCGAGCAGGAAGCGGCGCGCCTGTCGGCACTGCTCGAATCGGCGCGCGGCGAAGCGCGCGCGCTCGGCCTGCCGGTCACCTGGAAGCCGGTGGCCCGCGACGCCGCCGATGCGCAAGGCGGCGGCGCGCACGCCGATTTCCGTTTCATCGGCCTGCCGCCGAGCAACACGCTGCCGACGCACTGGCTGGATCGCGACGTGACGGCCGAGATCGCCGGCGCGCCGGCGCTCGTGCTCGGGCCCGAACCGATCATCGGTGCGCAGCGCGTCACGCTCAGCCTCGACGCCCAGCGCATCACGCTCGCGACCGACGGCCTCGGCCCGTTTGCCGTCGTCGCCGACGAGCCGGCGCAGGCCGCGCAATGAGCCGGTGTATGCATCGGAGGGTCAGCGCTGCGCGGAGCCAGCACCTCGTGACGCGGCATCGTCACGCCGGCTTCACGCTGATCGAGGTGCTCGTCGCGCTGGCGATCGTCGCGATAGCGCTCGCGACCGGTGTCAAGGCAGCCGGCGCGCTCGTCAACAACAGCGAGCGCCTCGCCCAGGTCAGCGCGGCGCAGTGGTGCGCCGACAACGCGCTCGCCGACCTCGACCTCGAACGCCAGTTCCCAGGCGTCGGCGACTACACCTTCGGCTGCGAGCAGCTCGGCACGGCCTACGCCGGCCGGCTCGTCGTGCGCCCGACGCCGAACCCGAACTTCAGGCGCGTCGAGGCCTTCGTCGCCGACGCCAAGGGCGTGCCGCTGTACTCGCTGTCGACGGTCCTGGCGAGATACTGATGCAGCTTCGAACCATGTCGGGCACGCACCGGGTTCGCGCGAGCACGCGAGGCTTCACTCTCGTCGAGGTGCTCGTCGCGCTCGTCATCATGAGCCTGCTCGCGCTGATGGCGTGGCAGGGGGTGGACGGCATGCTGCGCGCGCGCGACATCAGCCAGCAGCGGCTCGAGACGACGCTGCGGGTGAACACCGCGCTCGCCCAGTGGCAGCAGGATCTGGCGGCCATCCAGACCTCGGCGGCGGTGCCCGATCTGCGCTTCGACGGCGCCGCGCTGCAACTGACGCGGCGCACGCCGGACGGGCTCCAGGTCGTTGTCTGGTCGCTGCGCAGCGGGCGCTGGCTGCGCTGGGCCGGCAAGAGCAACACGACCCAGCGCGAGCTGCAGGAGAGCTGGCTCGCGAGCCAGCAGTTGCAGGGCGCCGAGCCAGCGCAGCTGATGGTGCTCGAAGGCATCGAGTCCTGGCAGGTCTACTTCTTCCGCGGCAACGCCTGGAGCAACGCGCAGTCGAGCGCCGATGCAGCGCAAGGCGGCGCGAGCGCGCCAACCAGCGGCGCCATCCTCCCCAACGGCGTTCGCCTGCTGCTGACTTTCGCGCCGGGCAGCGGGCTCGCCGGCACCCTGACGCGCGACACCGTGCTCGGCCCGCAGCCATGAAGCCGAGGCGTCACGAACGCGGCGCGGCGCTGCTGACGGCGATGGTCATCGTCACCCTCGTCGCGACGCTCGCCGCGGCGATGGTCTGGCAGCAGTGGCGCGCGGTGCAGGCCGAGACGATCGAGCGCTCGCGCATGCAGGCGGCGTGGATCCTCTCCGGCGCGCTCGACTGGGCGCGCCTGATCCTGCGCGAGGACACGCGCGCCGGCGGCCCCGACCACCTCGGCGAGCCGTGGGCCGTTCCGCTCGCCGAGGCGCGGCTGTCGTCGTTCCTCGCCGTCGACAAGGACAACACCGACGACGCGCCGGAAGCCTTCCTGTCGGGCACCATCACCGATGCCCAGGCGCGCTACAACCTGCGCAACCTGTTCCAGGAGCAGGAGGACAAGGTGATTCCGGCCGAGCTCACGATCCTGAAGCGCCTGTGCGAAACAGCGGGCGTCGCAAGCGACGTCGCCGACCGCCTCGCAACGGGGCTCGCCGCGGCCAACCTCGGCCAGGGCGACGCCGCGCTGATGCCGCAGACGATCGCGCAGCTTGCCTGGCTCGGCATCGACGCCGACACCCGCAAGCGCCTTGCGCCCTACGTCGTGCTGCTGCCGGCGCGCACGCCGGTGAACCTGAACACGGCGTCGATCGAAGTCATCACCGCCGTCGTCGACGGCCTGCAGCGCGGCGACGCCGAACAGCTCGTCCAGGTGCGCCAGCGCACGCCGTTTCGATCGCTGGCGCAGGCCCAGGCGCTGCTGCGCGAGGGCATCGCGCTGCAGCCCAAAGCGGTCTCGACGACGACGCGTTACTTCGATGTGCGCGGCCGCCTGCGGCTCGGCGATCGCGTCCTGGAGGAGCATTCGCTTCTCGAGCGACGCGGCGCCACCGTGATTGCCGTGCAGCGCGAGCGCGTCAACCTGACGGAGCCCGCGCCCTGAGCGGCAGCGGCGGGCGCCGCAAGGGTGGGCGCGGCGCGAAGAGGCCATTCGACACCGCCTTTTTCGATCGTTCGGATTGTTTCGAGCCTGCTACAACAACGAGTCCTAAGTCCTTGATTTGGTGAGGCTTGCCGCCGTGGGCGGCCGATAATCCGCAGACCCTTCCCGAAACCCATGTCGATCCTCGTCGTCCAGTTGGCGCCACGCGGCAGGCTGCGCGCCCGCGGCGCCGCCGCGCCCGAGCCGGCGACGCCGAAGACGAGCGCCGAATACGACTACGTCTCGAGCCGCGACGGCCTTGGCGTCAGCGCGCAGGGCCGGTGCGCGGCGTCGCTGCTGCCGCGCGCCGACAGCGTTGCGCTCGTGCTCGCCGATTGCGACGTGAGCTGGCATCGCATCACACTGCCCAAGGCCCCTGCCGCGCGGCTGCGCGCTGCTCTCGCGGGCGTGCTCGAAGAGGCCCTGCTCGACGACGCCGAGAACATCCACCTAGCGCTCGCGCCGCAGGCCGCCGCCGGCCAGCCGACCTGGGTCGCCGCGGTCGACAAGCACTGGCTGGTGGCCGAGCTGGCGGCGCTGGAGAAGGCCAACGTCTTCGTCGATCGCGTGCTGCCCGCGAGCTGGCCCGACGCGCCGCCGACCGGCCACTTCGAGCTGGCCGACGAGGCCGACGCCCGCTCGCTCGTGTTGCACTGGGCGCATGCCGACGGTGTCGCCACGCTGTCGCTGCAAGGCGGATTGGCGCGCACCCTGTTGTCGCAGGCCGAGGCGGCGCGCTGGAGCGCGACGCCCGCCGCGGCGACCGCCGCCGAGCGCTGGCTCGACGCGCCGGTCGTCGTCCTCTCGGCGGCCGAACGCGCGCTGCAGGCGACGCATTCGCTGTGGGATCTGCGCCAGTTCGACCTCGCCCGCCGCAGCAAGGGCACGCGCGCGGTGCGCGACGCGCTGCGCAGCATGCGCACGCCGGCCTGGCGCCCGGCACGCTTCGGCATCGCCGCCCTCATGCTGACGCAGTTGCTCGGCCTGAACCTGTGGGCCTGGCACCTGCGATCGACGCAGGACGCCAAGCGCCAGGCGCAGGTCGCGCTGCTCCAATCGGCCTTTCCGCACGTGCGCGCGGTGCTCGACGCGCCGCTGCAGATGCAGCGCGAGGTCGCGCTGCTGCGCGCTGCCGCCGGCCAGCCCGACGACAGCGATCTCGAGCCGCTGCTGCGCGCCGCCGCCGCCGCCTGGCCGGCGGACCTGGCGGCGGTCGAATCGATCCGCTTCGAGCCCGGCCGGCTGACGCTCGCGGCGTCGAGCTGGGACGCGGCGCGCATCGACCAGTTTCGCGCCCAGTTGCAGCCGATGGGCCTGCAGCTCGAGGTCGTCGACGGCCGGCTCGTCCTGAGCCGCGCGGCCGCCGACGGGAGGCGGTCTTGAA
>JBDHSE010000095.1:0-9064 GCA_039807955.1 Ideonella sp.
AGGTCGTGGCGCACGTGGCGCTTGTCGGTGACGCGCGTCAGGCCGCCGGTGCCGGGCAGGACGCCCAGCAGCGGCACTTCGGGCAGGCTGACAGCCGACGAGCGGTCGTCGACGAGGATGATCTCGTCGCAGGCGAGCGCAAGCTCGTAGCCGCCGCCGGCGCACGAGCCATTGACCGCGGCGAGGAACTTGAGGCCCGAGTACGCCGACGAGTCCTCGAGGCCGTTGCGCGTCTCGTTCGTGAACTTGCAGAAGTTCACCTTCCAGGCGTGGCTCGACACGCCGAGCATGAAGATGTTCGCGCCCGAGCAGAACACCTTGTCCTTCGCGCTCGTGACGATCACGGTGCGCACCTCCGGGTGCTCGAAGCGGATGCGGTTGACGGCGTCGTTCAACTCGATGTCGACGCCGAGGTCGTAGCTGTTGAGCTTCAACTTGTAGCCGGGGCGGATGCCGGCGTTCTCGTCGATCTCGATCGAAAGCGTCGCCAGCGCGCCGTCGAAGCCGAGCTTGACGTGGCGGTACTTCGACGGATCGGTCAGGTAGTCGACGCGGGGGGCTTGGCTCATCTGTTGTCTCCTTGGCAAGATGCACTATCTTGCGTTACTTGGTTGCGATGCATGCATCATACTGCATGTTGCGCCACACGTCAAGCATAGTCCGATTCGCCCAGCAAGGCCATTCGGTGCTGCGATTCCGCGGCGCGCTTCAAAGCGGCAGATGCAGCGCGCTTCTGACCTTGGTGCGCAGATCGGCGAAGGTCGCTTCGAGCGGCTTGGCACTGGTGTCGAGTTCGATCTCGGCCTTCGAATAGAACGCGGCGCGCCCGGCGAGGATGCGCTTCAGATCGTCCATCGCCTCGCGGCTCGCCGCCATCGGCCGCACGTCGCCCTGCGCCGCGACGCGCTGCATGTGGTCGCCGGGGCTTGCGCGCAGCCAGACCGTCGTGCAGTGCGCGAGCAGCAGGTTGAACGTCGCCGCGTCGGAGACGAGGCCGCCGGGCGTCGCGATCACCGCCTCGGGGTAGATCTGGATCGCCTCCTCGAGCGCGCGGCGCTCGTAGCGGCGATACGCGTTCATGCCGTAGAGCGCCTGGATCTCGTCGACGCTGCAGCCGGCGAACTTCTCGATCTCGCGGCTGAGTTCGACGAACGGCACGTCGAGGTCGTCGGCGAGCATCTGGCCGAGCGTCGACTTGCCGGCGCCGCGCAGGCCGACCAACGCGACGCGCGCGCTGCGCGCCGCGTTGTCGCCGCCGGTGCCGAGCATCTCGCCGATCGCGACCCGCACGCGGCGCAGCGTCGCCTCGTCGCGCTGCTCGAGCAGTTCGCGGATCAGCAGCCATTCGGGCGACGAGGTCGTCACGTCGCCGATCAGTTCGGCAAGCGGGCACTGCAGCGCGCCGGCCACCTGCAGCAAGACGAGGATGGAGACGTTGCCGATGCCGTACTCGAGATTCGCCAGGTGACGCTCGGAGACGTCGGCGGCGAGCGCGACCGCCTTGCGCGTCAGGCCGCGGCGCGCGCGCAGGGTGCGCACGCGCTCGCCGAGCGCGACGAGGAAGGGGTTCTTGTCTTCCTGCGCTTCGTTTGCCGTCTGCGCGTCGCGGGCTATGCTTTGTTCGGCCGTGGGGAGGTTGAAGACGGTGCTTGACATGCTCGTTGCGAGCCCATATCGTCCGGATCATGCACAATACTTCATCCTTCGCTGCCGCGCAAGTCGCCCCGAGGAAACCCGAATGACGCCCCAAGACCTGCACCAGAAAGTCGCCGCCCTCACCGCCGAGATCGCCGGCCGGCCGCTCGACGCCGCGCTCGATGCGTGGCTCAACGCCTCGCACGGCGCGGCGAGCACCACCTACACGGATCTCAAGGCGGCCTGCGAAGCCGGCGTCGCGCAGGGGTGGCTCTGCGATCGCGAGGGTGGCGGCATTCGCTACGGGCGCATCTTCAAGCCGGCGCCGGACCTCGCCGGCTTCTCGGTCGACGTGGTCGACATGAAGAACATCGCCGGCCCGCACCACACGCACCCCGGCGGCGAGATCGACCTCATCATGCCGATCGAGGGCGACGCCACCTTCGACGGCCGCGGCGCCGGCTGGCTCGTCTACCCGCCCGGCAGCGCGCACCGGCCGACGATCGCGAACGGCCGCGCGCTCGTGCTCTACCTGCTGCCCGAAGGGCGCATCGACTTCACGCGCTGAACCCGGACGCCGAAAGCCTGCAAGGAATCGCCATGAACGCCACCGCTGTCACGCCCCCGCCCGCCGTCTTCAACTTCGCCGCGCATCTGTTCGCGCGCAACGCGTCGCGGCCGAAGAAGGCGGCGTTCATCGACGACCGCGGCACGCTCGCGTACGGCGAACTCGCCGACCGCGCGCGCCGCGTCGGCGCCGCGCTGCTCGCCGCCGGCGTGCGGCGCGAGGAGCGCGTGCTGCTCTTGATGCACGACAGCTGCGACTGGCCGGTGTGCTTCCTCGGCGCGATGTACGCCGGCGTCGTACCGGTCGCCGTCAACACGCTGCTCACCGCCGACGACATCGCCTACACGCTGCAGCACAGCCGCTCGCAGGCGGCGCTCGTCTCCGACGCCCTGCTGCCGCTGCTGCGCGAGGCGATGGCGCAGGGCAGGAACGAGATCAAGCACATCGTCGTCTCGCACCCGTCGGCCGCGCTCGAAGGCGGCGCGCAGTCGCTCGCCACCTTCATCGCGAACGCCAAGCCGCTCGCAGAACCCGCCGCGACCGGCCCCGACGACATCGGCTTCTGGCTCTATTCGTCGGGTTCGACCGGCAAGCCCAAGGGCGCGGTCCACACCCACGGCAACCCGTACTGGACGGCGGAACTCTACGGCGCGCAGATCCTCGGCCTGACCGAAGCGGACATCTGCTTCTCGGCCGCCAAGCTCTTCTTCGCCTACGGCCTCGGCAACGCGCTGAGCTTCCCGCTGAACGCCGGCGCGACGGTGCTCTTGATGGCCGAGCGGCCGACGCCGGAGGCGACCTTCAAGCGCTGGCGCGGCGAGGTCGGCGGCGCGAAGCCGACCGTCTTCTTCGGCGCGCCGACCGGCTTTGCCGGGATGCTCGCGTCGCCCGCGCTGCCGGCGAAGGCGGACGTCGCGTTGCGCATGTGCTCGTCGGCCGGCGAGGCGCTGCCGGCCGAACTCGGCGAGCGCTTTCGCGACCACTTCGGCTGCGACATCATCGACGGCATCGGCTCGACCGAGATGCTGCACGTCTACCTGTCGAACCTGCCCGGGCGCGTGCGCTACGGCACGACCGGCTGGCCGGTGCCGGGCTACGAGATCGAGCTGCGCGGCGACGACGGCAGGCCCGTCGCCGACGGCGAGACGGGCGACCTCTACGTCAAGGGCCCGAGCGCGGCATTGATGTACTGGGCCAATCGCGACAAGTCGCGCGAGACCTTCCAGGGCGCGTGGACCAAGAGCGGCGACAAGTACGTCCGCAACGACGACGGCAGCTACACCTACGGCGGCCGCAGCGACGACATGCTCAAGGTCAGCGGCATCTACGTCTCGCCGTTCGAGGTCGAGTCGACGCTGATGCAGCACGCCGCGGTGCTCGAGGCGGCCGTCATCGGCGTCGCCGACGACGAAGGGCTGACGAAGACCAAGGCCTTCGTCGTCTTGAAGACCGGCGCGCAGGCGAGCGATGCCGAGCTGAAGGCCTTCGTCAAGGAGCGGCTCGCGCCGTACAAGTACCCGCGCACGATCGAGTTCATCGCCGAGCTGCCGAAGACGGCGACCGGCAAGATCCAGCGCTTCAAGCTGCGCGACCTGCAGGCCAAGCGCTGATCCGCGAGCATGGACAACGCGGCGCAGACAGGCTCCGAGTTCGTCGAGATCGACTGGCGCGAGCGGCGCGTCCGCATCGAGCACCAGTGGATCGCGCCCGAGCGCGTCGATGCGCCGCTCGTCGTCTTCCTGCACGAGGGGCTCGGGTCGCTCTCGATGTGGAAGGACTTCCCGCAGCGCATCTGCGACGTGGCGCGCTGCCGCGGCCTCGTCTATTCGCGCCCCGGCTACGGGAGATCGACGCCGCGCCCGCCCGAGGTCGAGTGGGGGCTCGACTTCATGCACCGCCAGGCCTACGAAGTCCTGCCGGCGCTGTTCGAAGCGCTCGGCGTCGACACCGCGGCGCATCCGCCGTGGCTCTACGGCCACAGCGACGGCGCGTCGATCACGCTGCTGTTCGCGGCGAAGTTCCCGGCGCGCATCGCGGGCGCGATCGTGCTGGCGCCGCACATCATCGTCGAGGACCTGTCGGTCGCGAGCATCGAGGAGGCGCGCCGCGCCTACCTCGAGACCGACCTGCGCGATCGCCTCGCGCGCTACCACGACGACCCCGATTCGGCGTTCTGGGGCTGGAACCGGATCTGGCTGTACCCGCCGTTTCGCGACTGGAGCATCGAGCGCGAGATCGAGTCGATCAGGTGTCCGCTGCTCGCGGTGCAGGGCCTCGACGATCAGTACGGCACGCTCGAGCAGATTCACGGCCTGGCGCGGCGCGTGCCGCAGGCCGAGCTGATCGAACTGCCCGACTGCGGCCACTCCCCGCATCGGGATCAGCCCGAAAAACTGATCGCGGCGAGCCGGGACTTCCTCGCGCGTCATCGACGCGCTCGGCCCGCGGCCAGCCGATAGATCGGCTGCAGCCTGCCTGCCGTTGCGTCAGTGCCGCTTGCGCTGGCGCCGCTTGCGTTGGCGCCGCTTTGCGCGCGCGCTGCCGTCCGCCCAGAACGGTTCGCTTTGCGCGAACTGCCCGAGCGCCTTCGCGCTTTCGGCGAGCAGCTCGTCGCGCCGCGCGGTGAGCCAGCCGATCGCGAACCAGGCGCGCTGATCCTCGCCGACCGCGGCGCGATAGGTTTTCATCCCCACGCACAGATCGTTGTAGCGGCCGAGGCTCTCCTGCAGCGGCGCGATGCGCGCGAGGTAGCGCGCAACGTCCTTCGCGCGATAGAGCGACGCGACGAACTCGGTCGCGTAGCGCAGCCGCTTGACACGCCTTCGCAGCCGGTGGCGTTCGGCGTCGTCGAGCGTCTCGAAGTGCATCGCGGCGCGCACGATGCGCCGGTGCCAGCGGGCGAGCTGGCGCCCAGCGGCCTGCGCGAGCGGCGGCGGCGCGTCGATCATCGACGGCAACGCCGCCGCGAGCGCCGGGCGCGGCGCCTGGGCCTCGACCTGGAACGCGAGCACCGCGAGCAGCGCGAGCGTCGCCGGCCGGGCGCGCAGCACCTCGGCCGGCGGCGGCGCGGGCTGCGCGGGTGGCAGTTCGGACAGCGGCGCGCCGGCCTTGCGCAGCGCCGGCAGCAGCGCCGCCGAGAGCGCGTCGCGGTCGCGCGCCGCGCCGAGCTCGCGAAAGAGTTTTGTCAACGGCTCGCTCCAGTCCGGATCGAGCGGCGCGGTCCAGCCGTGAAAGAAGCGCAGCGCCGAGCGCAGCCGCCGCAAGCCGACGCGCAATTGATGGACGTGGTCGGCGCCAGCACCGGCTGCCGCCCCCTCGCCGCGATCTTCGGACGCAAGCTCGCTCGCGTTGGGCAGGATCTGGCGCAGGCAGTTCGCGATCACCGCATAGCGCGCCGCGTCCGCGCTGATGCCGCGATCGAGCACGACGGGCGTGGCCTTGACGACCGGGCCGCTCGCGATACCGCGCGCCAGCCGGTCGCCGCGCTCGGCCTTGCTGCGCACGTCGAGCCACACACCGTGGCGCTCGACCCAGCGCCGCGCGACGGCGATCACCGCCTCGGCCTTGCCGCGCAGCAATTCGACCTCGAGCTCGGCAATCGGCAGGCGCTTGTCGCCGGCGATCACCGCGCCGCTGTCGAACGCCAGTTCGACCCAGCCGCCTGCCGCGCGCAGCGCACGATGGCGGCGTACGACATCGGTGCGGTAGTGCGCGACGAGCGGCGGCGCGGCTGTTTCATCGGCGCCAGCAGCCAGCGCCGCCGCGATCCGGTCGCCGACCGGCGTCCCGGCGTGACGCAGCGGATCGACGATCGGCGCACCGCCGGCCGCAGGCGCTGGCTCGGCGGGGAGCGCGACGTTGTGCTCCAGACGCTGCATCGCGTCCGGCCCGCCCGCCTTCGCCGTCTGCACCCAGCCTTTGCCTTCCTTGCGCAGGCGCAGCGCGATGCCGGCTGCCGCCAGGCGCCGGTCGGCGGTGTCGAAGTAGATCGCCTGCAGCCGCACGCGCTGCGCCGCACCGCGCTCGATCGCCGCCTGCACCGCGCGCTGCGCCGCCGCGGGCACCTGGAACTTCAACTCGACCTCGATCATCGGCGGCATGTTCGGGTGCGGGGATGCTGCGACGGCGCCGATCTTCGCACGCAGTCGCGGGCATCGCGCTGCATCGGATCGCACGGATCGCGAGATGCGTCAATCGCGCCGCATCCAGCGCGGCCGCGATAGCCCCGATCCGGGACGATCGGCGCCCACCAGCGCGCCGCCGATCGGCGCGGCTGCAGCGTCAGCCGGCGCTGGGCGCCTTCGCTGCCGGGCGCTTGCGAACGATGCGGATCGGCTGCGGCGCGATCGGCCGCGGCGGCGCGCCGTGTTCGCGCAGCGTCTTGTCGAGCGCCTTGCCGCTCGCGTCCGACAGCGCGGCGTTGCGCATCGCGCGGATTGCCTGCGCGCGCTCGGGCGGTGGGCCGGTCTTCGCGTCGCTCGCGAGGTGGTCGATGACGTGCAGCATGTGCCCCTTGCCGCGTTCGTTCGTCGAGCCGTAGCCCTTGATCAGTCTGCCGCACTCGGCGATCTCGTGGCCGAGCGACCAGTCGCTGCGCAGGCCGAAGACGATGGTGTCGAGCCAGCGCTCGATGAACGCCTGCTCGGCGGCGAACCGCGTGCCGCGCCGGCGCAGCGGCTTGACCGCGGCGAGCATGCGCAGCGCGAGGAAGCCGAACACGGTGTGGGTGCCGATCTTCAGCGGGAACTCGACCGGCGGCTTGCCCGTCTGCTGGCGCGCGACGTCCCAGCGCTTGATGCGGTTGCCGAGACCGGCAGGCAGCATCCCGGCGACCTCGGGGATGCCGGGTTTGAAGTGCTCGTAGACGCGCAGCAGTTCGTCGTCGCGCGCCTTCGTCTCGCGGCGCACGCGCTCGAAGCGGCTGCGGCGCGTCTTCAGATCGGCGACGCGAACGACGTCGTCGAACGCCATCCACAGCGCGAGGTAGCGCGCCGCCGACTGCGTCGCCTCGAAGCCGTGCGCGCCGGCCGGGTCCACCGCCTGCTCGGCCTGCAGCACGCGGCCGAGGCGCTCGACGTAGAGCCTGGCGTAGGCCTCGTCCTGATAGTCGACGAGGCGCGCGATACCGAGGCCAAGCATCCTGTGCGTCGCGGCCGGAAACGCCTGCGCGATCGCAGGCGCCAACGCGGCGGCGGATGCCGGTGCGCCGTCGTCGAGGGTATCGGCTTCGGCCTCGCGGGCCGCAGCCGCCGGGGCCGGCGCGACGGTCGTCACGCCGCGTCCGCGCGACGCGGCGACGATGTCGAACGCGCGCGCGAAGCCGCGCAGGCTTGCCTCGGCGCCGCGCCCGCCCGCCTTGATCACCGCCTCGTACGCCTCGCGCGCAAACGGCAGCGCGCCGCATGCGGCGACGGCGCCGAACAGCACGGCGCTCATCACGGTTCCCGCTTCGAGCGTCACCGCCGTCATGTCGAACAGATGCGCCTCGCGGCCGTGGGTGTGCAGCACGGCGGCAAGCTCGGCCGTATCGGTGCGGCCGTCGCCGGGCTGCAGCCGCTCGGCTGTCGTCAGCGTGCGCTCGCGCGAGCTGATGATCTGCGTGCGGTCGCAGGACGCCATGCCGTTGCCGACCTGGCGCACCGTCTCGAGCAGTTCGGACGACACGAGCACGTCGAGCGCGCCCGGCACCGGCGCCAGGCTGAAGATCGGTTTCCTGCCGCCGAGCTCGCTGTCGGGCCGCGGGAAGACCTCGATGTAGTAGGTCGTCGCCCCGGTGCGCTGCGCAACGCCGGGGATCGAGCTCGCCTGCGCGCTGTAGCCGCAGTGCAGCGCCGTCTCGACCAGCCACTGCGCGAGCACGCCGCCGCCCTCGCCGCCGAGAGCGCAGACGAGCAGCGTGATCGGGCGCTGCGGTGTCGTGTTGTTCTGCAAGGTACTCATGCGGCGCGTCCTTTCGCCGGTTGACTTCGCAGCGCCTTGTCGTCGGCGCCTCGCCGCATTGGTTCGCTTCGATCCCCGCTGTGCGGGGCCCCTCTTTCGCGACTCATGCGGCTTGCATCCAGCCGATGACGGTCCTCCGCCAGGCGCCGATCAGGCGTTCGTGCCACTTCGGGTTGCTGATCATCTCGGCGCGATAAAAGCTCGGGCACAGCGTCGCGGCGTGCGCGTTCTCGCCGCACAGGCCGCAGCCGACGCAGCCGTCGATGACGGTCGCGACCGGGTCCACCTTGAGCGGGTCGGGGTTGTCCTTGATCGTCAGCGTCGGGCACGCCGAAAGCCGGATGCATTCGTGATCGCCGGTGCAGACGTCCTCGTCGACGCCGTACTTCACGCGCATCACGCGCTGGCCGGTCTTCAAGAGGCCTGCGATCCACGGCTTGATGCGACGCTGGCGTTCGAGCTGGCATTCGCCCTCGGCGATGATGACCTTCAGGCCGGCGTACGGCGTCGTGAACGCCTCCTCGACCGTCTTGCGCATCTTCGTCACGTCGTAGCTGTTGACGCTGCGCATCCACTGCACCCCGAGGCCCTTCAACGTCGTCTCGATCACCTGGTTGCTGTGGACGATGCTTTGCTGCTTGTCTTCGGCGTTGGCCTTGGCGTTCTCGTCCGGCGTCGAGATGATCTCCTGCGTGCCGGTCGCCGACGTGTAGCCGTTCTTCATGATGACGAGCACCGCGTCGCCGCCGTTGAAGAGCGCCGACTGCACGCCCGTCAAGAGGCCGTTGTGCCAGAAGCCGCCGTCGCCCATCACCGACAGCACGCGCCGCTCCATCACCGGCGAGACGCCGGCGCGGCTCGCGAGGCTCATGCCGTAGCCGAGGATCGAGTGGCCGAGCGAGAACGGCTCGAAGGTCGCGA
>JBDHSE010000096.1:0-8975 GCA_039807955.1 Ideonella sp.
GGCAGCGACGGCTGCGGCCCGGGCGTGAACTTGTCGATCGGCGAGCAGCCGAGGTGGGTGCAGATGCCGACGACGACCAGGTATTCGGGCTTGCGCGAGCGCCAGGTGTTGCGCGCGAACTCCGGCGTGAACTCGTCCGGGTGGCGCAGCGAATTCGGGTCGGCGAGTTCCGGGTCGAGCTTGGGCAGCTCGGCGAGCTGCTCGGGCGTGCGGCGCACGATCCAGACCGGCTTGCCGCGCCACTCGACGGTCAACTGCTGGCTCGGCTGCAGCCCGCTGATGTCGACCTCGACCGGCGCGCCGGCCGCGCGCGCGCGCTCGGACGGCTGGAACGAACTGACGAACGGCACCGCGGCGGCGACGCCGCCGACGGCGCCGACGCCGCAGGTGATGGCAAGCAGATTGCGGCGACTCGTGTCGACTGGCTGGTCACTCATGAGGGTCCTCGATGCAGACTTCTATCTTCTACCCAGGGGCAGCGGCGAATTCTAGCGGACTGCCCCGCGGCCCCGAATCGGCGAGGGGTGGGCCGGCGCCCCCGGCGCGCACCGGGCGCTGGCGCGGCGGCGGCCCGCGCCTGTCGAAGCGCTCGCGTTCTGCGCAATACTTCGGGCGGCGCGCCGCGGGCGGTCGCGGCATCGGCAAGCTTCCCCTTTCACAAACACCAAAAGGAGCACACAGCATGGGAATGGCATCGGAGTTCAAGGAGTTCGCCGTCAAGGGCAACGCGATGGATCTCGCGGTCGGCGTGATCATCGGCGGCGCGTTCGGCAAGATCGTCAATTCGATCGTCGAGGACCTGATCATGCCGGTCATCAGCCGGCTGTTCGGCGGTCTCGACTTCTCGAACTACTTCATCCCGCTGTCGGGCCAGACGGCGGCGACGCTCGCCGACGCGAAGAAGGCCGGCGCCGTCTTCGCCTACGGCAGCTTCCTGACGGCGACGCTGAGCTTCCTGATCCTCGCCTTCGTCATCTTCATCATGGTCAAGCAGATCAACCGCCTGAAGAAGGAGGCGCCGCCGCCGGCCCCGCCCGCGCCGCCGGAGGACGTGCTGCTGCTGCGCGAGATCCGCGACGCGCTGCGCAAGTAGCGGTTCGGCGGCGCCGGCTTCAACTCGGGCCCCAAGCGGCCGATAACGGCACATACTCGGCTCTTCGGCGCCTCCCGAGGGCGCTGCATCCCCGGGCCGCTCGGCCGCGCGCCGGGCGGGCCCGATCGAAATGAACGCTATCGATTCCCGCACGCAGGCCGCACTCGATGCGGCATTCGGCCATGTCGCATCGACCGCTGCGACGGCGGCCGAGCGCGCCGCCGAACTACTCGGCACGATGGCGACGACGGCGACGCGCATCTACCAGCGCGACGCCTACCTGACGGCGCAAGCCGATCTGCGCCACCGGATGCCGACCTTCTGCCGCGCGTTCGGCGAGGCGCTGCGCGAGAGGCTCGACCGCGAGCTCGACCCGGGGAGCGAGAAGAACCGCCGGCTCGCCGACGCGAGCTGGGAGACGCTCGCCCTCGTCGCCGACGACGAGGTCGAGGAGCGCATGCTGTCGGACCGCATCAGCCAGGCGATCACGCACGAATGCGAGTGGGAGCTGCGCGACCTCGCCGCCTACACCGGCGCCCTGCTGCGCATCGGCAGCGCCGACCTCGATCGCAACCCGTTCCGGCCGGAGGCGGTCGGCGCGGCGCTCTTTCGCGCGATCGAGGCGGTCTCGGTCGAACGCGAGACGCGCAAGCTGCTCGCGCGCGAGCTGGCGCCCGTCATGGCCAAGGCGATGCGGCTGTGCTACGGCGAGATCCTGTCCGACCTCAAGGCGCGCGGCATCCAGCCCGTCGGCCTGAGCGTGCGCGGCGTCGAAGGGCCGGGCAGCGACCGCGTCGTCTCCGGCTACGCCACCCTGCCGCGCGACGACGGATCGCCCTCGAGCGCACACGGCAGCCACTTCGACATCGGCGGCGCGAGCGGCGGGCTGTCGCTCGGCGGCGGCTTCGAGAGCCATCGCGCGGCGCTGTCGTCGCGCGGCGCCGGCCTTGGCGGCAGCACCGCCGGTTCGCTGCACGGCAGCGGCGCCGGGTCGCTCGCCGGGTTCGCCGAATCCGGCCGCTCCGGCGCACGCACCGGCGCGTCGCGGCTGGGCGGCATGGCCGACGGCGGCCGCGCGCGGGCGGTGGCCGACGCCGAACTGATGTCGCTGATCCGGCGCCTGACCTTCATGACGAGCCGGCCCGGCGCGCTCGACGCCGCCGAAGACGGCGCGTCGGAGCGCGGCTTCATCGGTTCGCAATCCGGCGTCCCGGGCGGAGACGCAATGCCCGCCGGCTCGCAGCGCGGCGCGCTCGGCGGCACGACCGGGTCCGGCGCTCTCGCCGGCGGCACCGGCGGGCTGCGCGGCGACGGGTTGACCGGGCTGATGGCCGTCAACCTGATCCGCGCCCATCGCGACGAACTGCGCCAGGCGTCGAGCGGCACGCTCGACCACATGGTGATCGACGTCGTCGGCAGCCTGTTCGACCAGATCCTCTCCGACACGCGCGTGCCGCCGCAGATGGCGCGCCAGATCGCGCGGCTGCAGCTGCCGGTGCTGCGCGTCGCGCTCGCCGACCCGAGCTTCTTCTCGTCGCGCAAGCATCCGGTGCGCCGCTTCGTCAACCGCATCGCGTCGCTCGCCTGCGCGTTCGAGGATTTCGACAGCGGCGCCGGCCAGCAATTCCTCGCCCGCGTGCGCGAGCTGGTGCAGGAGATCATCGAAGGCGACTTCGACCAGGTCGAGGTCTATGCCGCGAAGCTGACGCTGCTCGAAGCCTTCATCGAGCAGCAGAACGAACGCGACGTGCAGTCGCACGGCGAAGCGGCGTCGCTGCTCGAGGGCAAGGAGTCCGAACTGCGCGTGCAGCAGCGCTACATGCACCAGCTGCAGACGTCGCTTGCGCCGCTTGTCAAGCAGGACTATCTGCGCGACTTCCTGGCCCAGGTCTGGAGCCAGGCGCTCGCCCTCGCGGTGCGCCGCGACGGGCCAACGGCGGAGCGCACGCAGCGCCTGCGGCGCGCCGCGATCGACCTCGTGATGAGCGTGCAACCGAAGGGCACGCCCGCGCTGCGCAAGGCCTTCCTGATGCAGCTGCCGGGCCTGATGAAGGCGCTGCACGAGGGCATGGCGCTCGTCGGCTGGCCCGAGCCGGCGCAAAAGGAGTTCCTCGCCAAGCTGCTGCCGGCGCACGCCGAATCGCTCAATGGCCAGCCGCTGAGCGACCTCGACCGCAACCTGCTCGCCAAGCAGCTCGAAACGGCCTTCAACGCCGCCCTGCCGCGCAGCGACCCGTTGCTGTCGCACGAGGCAAAGGCGCTGAGCGGCGCGATGCCGATCGAGCCGCAGTTCTCGGCCGAGGAGGCCGAACGCCTGGGTCTCGTCAAGGAAAACGCCGTCGACTGGGACGGCAAGCTCGACATCGATCTCGGCGCCGATGCGGCGGACACGGGCGGCGACGGCGCGCCGGTCGCACTCGATCCGGCAATCGACATCGACATCGATCTGGACCGGCTCGCGCCCGAACCCGCGGAGCCCGCCGAGCCGACGCAGGGGCCGGCGCTGATGGACCATCTGCGCGTCGGCTTCGCCTACCAGATGCACCTGAAGGACGGCTGGAAGAAGGTCCGCCTGTCCTACGTCAGCCAGGGCCGGAGCTTCTTCGCCTTCACCCACGGCCGGCGCTACCAGGAGACGCTGTCGCTCACGTCGCGCATGCTCGCGCGGATGTGCGAGACGGGCCGCATTCGCGCCTTCGAGAGCAGCTACCTGTTGGAGCGCGCGACGGCGCGCGCCCGCAAGCAGCTCGCCGCGCTCAAGCCGGCCTCAGGCTCCGACGCGGTGCACTGAGCCCGCCAGCCGGCGCGCCATGCGGATCGCGGCGCGCAGGCTCGATGCGCTGGCCGTGCCGCGGCCGGCGATGTCGAACGCCGTGCCGTGGTCGGGGCTGGTTCGCACGAACGGCAGGCCGAGCGTGACGTTCACGCCGTGCTCGACACCGAGGTACTTGACGGGGATCAGCCCATGGTCGTGCGTCATCGCGACGACGACGTCGAACTCGCCGGCATGGCCAGGCGCGTTGCGCGCACGCATGAAGACGGTGTCGGGCGCGAACGGCCCGCTCGCGTCGATGCCTTCGGCGCGCGCGGCGGCGACGGCCGGCGCGATGATCGCGACCTCCTCGTCGCCGAACAGGCCGCCCTCGCCGGCGTGCGGGTTCAGCCCGGCAACCGCGATACGCGGTTTGTCCTGCCCCCAGCCTGACGCGGCGCGCTGCACGATGCGCAGCGTCTCGAGCACGGCGTCGAAGGTCACGAGTTCGATCGCGCGGCGCAGCGCGACGTGGATCGTGACGAGCACGACCTTCAGCTCGTCGTTGGCGAGCATCATGCGCACCGCCGGCACGCCCGCCAGCGCCTGCAGCATCTCGGTGTGGCCGGGGAAGGCGACGCCGGCCGCTGCGAGCGCCTCCTTGTGGATCGGCGCGGTGACGATCGCGGCTACCTCGCCCGCCAGCGCGTACGCCGCCGCGGCGCGGATACACGCCGCCGCCGCCGCGCCGGCCCGTGCATCGACCCGGCCGAGCGGCGCTTCGAGCAGATCGGCCGGCAGGCCATCGACCTGCAGCACCGGCATGCAGCCGCGCGGGCAGGCGAGCGCGTCGGACGGCCGCTCGATCGCCGCGACCGGCAGCAGGCCGCCGGTGAGCCCCGCGGCGCGGCGCATCACGCCGAGGTCGCCGAGCACGAAGGCGCCGTTCGCATCGTCTGCCGCATCGGGGCGAAAGACCTGCGCCACGATCTCGGGGCCGATGCCGCAGGCGTCGCCCATCGTCAGGGCGAGCGGCGCGGCGCCGTCGCGGCGCTGCGTCACCCGCCGCGGCCCAGGTAGCGGCGCTCGAGGTGGGCGCGAAGGTGCGCCGGGTTCAGCGCCTCGCCGCTTGCCGCGAGCGTCAGCTCGGGCGTCGTCGGCCGGCTCGCATGGGTCCAGATGTTGTCGCGCAGCCAGTCGAAGACCGGCGCCAGATCGCCCGCCGCGATGCGCGCGTCGAGATCGGGCGTCTGCCTTCGGATCGCGGCGAACCACTGCGCCGCGTACATCGCGCCGAGCGAATAGCTTGGGAAGTAGCCGAACATGCCGCCCGGCCAGTGCACGTCCTGCAGCGGGCCGTCCTTGTAGTTGCCGCGGGTGTCGAGGCCGAGCAGCGCCATCATCTTCTCGTCCCACAGCGCGGGGATGTCGGCCGGCTCGATCTCGCCCTCGATCAGCGCGCGCTCGATCTCGTAGCGCAGGATGATGTGCGCCGGATACGTCGCCTCGTCGGCGTCGACCCGGATCAGCCCGCGCGTGACGCGCGTCGACAGCCGGTACAGGTTGTCGGGGTCGAACGCCGGCTGCGCGCCGAACGCCTCGACCAGGAGCGGCGCAAGCAGGCCGACGAAGGCGCGGCTGCGGCCGAGCTGCATCTCGAAGGCGAGGCTCTGGCTTTCGTGGATCGCTGCCGACCGCGCCTCCGACACCGGCTGGCCGAGCATGTCGCGCGGGCGGCCCTGCTCGTAGCGGCCGTGG
Source organism: Ideonella sp. (assembly GCA_039807955.1). Taxonomy (GTDB): domain Bacteria; phylum Pseudomonadota; class Gammaproteobacteria; order Burkholderiales; family Burkholderiaceae_C; genus CAIKUF01. The sequence goes on from JBDHSE010000096.1 coordinate 5,604, forward strand.
CCGGTTTCGTGGATCGTCCCCATCAGCGCCTGCTGGAAGTCGTCCTCGCGGTAGCGCGTCGTCAGCCGCACGTCCTCGGGAACGCCGCCACAGAACGGATGGGTCGCGACGTCGAGCCTCCCGGCCTCGAAGTCGAAGCCGAGCAGGCGCACCAGCCGCTCGCTCAATCCGCGTTGCGCATCGAGCGGGAACGGCCCGACCGGGTCGATCACCGGCTCACGCGCCTGGCGCCGCACCGCCGATTCGATGAGCCCCGGCAGCCAGGTCTTCAGGTCGCCGAAGACACGATCGACCTCGGCGCACGTCATGCCCGGCTCGAAGCCGTCCATCAGTGCGTCGTAGCGCGAGACGCCCATCTGCTGCGACAGCAGTTCGGCCTCCTCGCGCGCGCAGCGCAGGACTTCGCGAAAGTTCTCGACAAAGCCCTTCCAGTCGTTGGCCGGGCGCTGGCTGCGCCAGGCGTGCTCGCAGCGCAGCGTCGCGAGCGACTGCGCCTGCACCAGCGACTCGGGCAGCGCATTCGCCTGGCGCCAGCCGCGCGCGATCTCGCGCAGGTTGGCGCGCTGCAGGTCCGACAGCGGCTCCTCGCCGGCGCGGTCGATGCGCTCGCGCAGGCCGGGCTCGGTCTGCAGGCGGTGCATCAGCGCCGCGAGTTCGGCCAGCGCCGCGGCGCGCGCCTCGCTGCCTTTGGCGGGCATCTGCGTCTCCTGATCCCAGTGCGTGATCGAGCCGAGGTGCCCGAAGCGGTGCAGCCGCAACTGGGTGGCGGCGAGTTGGTCGTAGACGGGCGTGTTGCTCATGACCGACGCTCGAAATGGCGAGGCCCGTATTCTCGCCGTCGCGCCGAAACGCCGCGCGGCAGGGTTTGCCCGGCCGGCGCTACGATCGCAACCCACTTTCGGGGCAGGCGATGAAGAGCGTGACACTGCCGAGCGGCGGGTCGATGCCGGCACTCGGCGTCGGTACCTGGCGGCTCGGCGAGGCGAGGCAATCACACGCGGCCGAAGTCGCCGCGCTGCGCACCGCGATCGATCTCGGCTACCGGCTCTTCGATACCGCCGAGATGTACGGCGAAGGCGGCGCCGAGCGCGTGCTCGGCGAAGCGCTGCGCGAAGCGTTCGCGGCCGGCGACGCGACGCGCGACGAGGTCTTCGTCGTCAGCAAGGTCTACCCGCACAATGCGTCGCGCCGCGGCACGGTCGCGGCCTGCGAGCGCAGCTTGAAAAGGCTCGCGCTCGACCGTATCGATCTCTACCTGCTGCACTGGCCGGGGTCGCATCCGCTGGCCGAAACAGTCGATGCCTTCGAGACGCTCGTCGCGCAAGGCCGGATCGCCCGCTGGGGCGTCAGCAACTTCGACATCGACGCCATGCACGCCTTGCAGCGCGCCGACCCACCATCCCACTGCGCAGCGAACCAAGTCTGGTACAGCGCGTCGCAGCGCGGCGTCGAGTTCGACCTGCTACCGTGGATGCGGGCGCGCGGCATCGCGCTGATGGCGTACAGCCCGATCGACCAGGCGGCACTTGCCGGCAACGACGTGCTGGCACGCATCGGACAGCGCATCGGCACGACCGCGGCGCAGGTCGCACTCGCCTGGGTGCTGCGCGGCGAGGGTGTCCTCGCGATCCCGAAAGCAGCGCGCGCCGAACATCTTCGCGACAATCTGGCCGCCGCCGAACTGACGCTCGACGCCGCCGCGCTGGCGGCGATCGATGCCGCCTTCGCACCCCCGCGCCGCGCGGCGCCGCTCGCGATGATCTGAACCGCGGCAAGAGCCGTCCCATCCCCAACCGAAGGATCGCTGGATGCGTTTCATCTCCTTGCTGCTGCTTGCCGTCTGCATCGGGTCCGCAACGGCCGGCGCCGCCGCGCAGACGCCGTCGAGCGCGCCCGCCGATTCCGAGGCGACACGATTGCACGCGTTGTTCGACGCTGAATGGGAATGGGCGATGCGCACCTTCCCCGAGTGGGCGACCTTCTCCGGCGACCACCGCTTCGACGACCGGCTGAGCGACGAGTCGCGCGCCGCGCGCGATGCGGTCGATGCGCACCAGCGCGAAACGCTCGCGAAGCTCGAACAGATCGACCGCGCCGGGCTCTCCGCCACCGATCGCGTGTCGTACGACCTGATGCTCGCGAAGACGCGCGAGCGCATCGAGGGCCAGCAGTTTCGCGGCGAGAGATCGCTCGTCGTCACGGCGCAGCGCGGGCCGCATCTGGACTTCGCGAACCTGATGCGCGCGAGCCCGGCGACAACCGAACGCGATCTCGAGAACATCCTCGCTCGCATGGCGGCGTTGCCGAAGCAGGTCGACCAGACGATCGAGCAGCTGCGCGAGGGTGTCGCGCTTGGCTGGGTCACGTTCAAGCCGTCGCTCGAGCGCGTGCCGGCGCAGATCGACGGCCTGCTCGTCGCCGACGCGGCGAAGAGCGCGCTGTTCGATCCCTTCACGCGCATGGGCGACGCCATCCCGGCACCGACCCGCGAGCGGCTCGCGCAGCAGGCGCAGCGCGCGCTGCGCGACGAGGTCTACCCGGCGCTGCGCAAGCTGCGCGCCTTCGTCGTCGATGAACTGCTGCCGATCGCGCCGCAGGACGGTGCGATGAGCGCGTATCCCGGCGGCCGCGCGGCCTACGAGTACGCGCTGCGCAAGCACACCACGACGACGCTTTCGGCCGAGCAGATCCATGCGATCGGCCTGCGCGAGGTCGCCCGCCTGCGGGCAGAGATGGAGGCGCAGATGAAGCGCGCCGGCTTCGACGGCGGCTTCGACGCCTTCGTCGCCCACCTCAACACCGACCCGAAGTTCTTCTACACCGACGCGCAATCGCTGCTCGCCGGCTATCGCGACATCGGCAAGCGCATCGACCCCGAACTGCCGAAGCTCTTCGCCGAGCTGCCGCGCATCCCCTATGGCGTGCGCGCGATCCCGGCGCACGAGGGCGCGGGGGTGTCGGAGCGCTACCAGAACCCCGCCGCCGACGGCACCACCGCGGGCTGGTTCGAGGCCAACGTCGTCGCGCTCGCCGAGCGGCCGAAGTGGCAGATGGAGACGCTGATGGCGCACGAATCGGTGCCCGGCCATCACCTGCAGATCGCGCGCGGGCTCGAGCTGAAGGACCTGCCGCGCTTTCGGCGCGACGCCTGGTACACCGCCTATATCGAGGGCTGGGCCTTGTATGCCGAGACGCTCGGCGCCGAGCTGGGCCTCTACGGCGACCCGTACAGCCGCTTCGGCCACCTGCAGATGCAGGCGTTTCGCGCCGCGCGGCTGGTCGTCGATACCGGCATCCACGCGCTCGGCTGGTCGCGCCAGCAGGCGATCGACTGGATGACCGAGCGCACCGGCTTCAAGCGCGAGTATGTGC
>JBDHSE010000097.1:0-8940 GCA_039807955.1 Ideonella sp.
TCGATCATCGTCAACGCCAAGTTCCTCGCCGAGAACAAGCCGCTCGTCGACAAGTTCGTCAAGGTCACGCAGCGCGCGTTCGCCGCCTGCGTGAAGGACCCGAAGCCCTGCGTTCAGGCGCTCGTCGATGCCAACGGCGCGCTCAAGTTCGACAACGAACTCGACAACTGGATGCTCGTCGAGCAGTTGATGAGCGACAAGTATTCGCGCGAGGTCGCCCTTGGCTACCTCGATCCGGCGCGGATGCAGGCGGACTACGACCTCGTCAAGGACTACATCGGCATCGACAAGCCGTTCGACGTGAAGACCGTCTACACGAACGAGTTCCTCGATCGCTCGATCAAGATGACGAAGTAGGCGCGCTCAGCCGAGTTCCGGGCCGGCGGCGAGCACGATCGCCGCCGGGTCGCCGGGTGCGGCGCTCGTACCGTGCACCATCCGCGTGAACGGGCGCTGGAAGACGAAGCCCGCCGCTTGCAGCCAGGGCAGCAGCGAACGGCGGCTGTCGAGCAGATCGATGTAGAGCGCTCCGGGCTCGGCGTGCAGCGCATGTTCGAGCAGCGCGATGGCAACACCATCGTCTTCGGCAAGTAGCGGCCCGATCTGCCCGGCCTCGCGGCCGTCGCGGCCGAGCACGTAGCCGCGAAGTCGACCGCCCACCTCGACGACGTGCGCCGCCTGCGGCCGGCGCTGCGCAAGCGACTGCAGGAGCGGCAGACGCGACGCGCCGAACGCGGGCGTGTCGAGCGCCTCGATCGCGGGCCAATCCCGGTCCGCGAGCGGCCGCGTCGGCGGACCATTCGGGCGCCGGCTCGAGGTGGTCGCGCCCGCCTCGCGCCGGTAGCGCGCGAAGCCCCAGGTATCGGCAAAGCCTTCCTGCACGTAGACCGCACGACCGGCCGGCGTTGCATCGAGGATCGCGGCGCGGCCCTGCGCACCGAGATGGGCGAGTGCATGGCGCAGCAATTGCCGCGCGTAGCCGCGGCGCTGGAACGCCGGCAGCACGAGCACCATGCTCGTCCACGCGAAGTCGGTGCCGTACGGCAGCACGACGGCCGACGCGGCGAGCACCTCGCGCCCGGCGTCGTCCACGCCGTCGAGGCCCCAGCCCTGGCCGAGCTGCAGCATCGTCTGCCAGTCGGCACGGTTCTGGTTCCAGTGCGCCGACGCCGACAGCGCGACCGCGGCGTCGAGGTCCGCCGCCGTCAGCAGTCGGATCGCAGGCGACCGCTCAGTAGCTGCCATCCCGCGTCGAGAAGTGCGTCGGCTTGTCCAGGCTCTCGCCGCCGTGCTCGACCCAGTCGGCAACCCAGTCGATCATCGTCTCGAGCGGCACGCGCGGCTTGCCGAACATCGAGATCGCGAGCGACGTGTCCTCGAGCCATGCGTTGGACACCTCGCGCCCGAAGACGCGCGGCTCGCAACCGAAGTGGCGGCCGAACTCGCCCGCCAGCCAGCGCACGCTGATGTGGCCGGGCCCGGTGATGTTGATCGGCGTCACCGGCGCCGTGCAGTGCGCAAGCAGGCGCAGCGCCTGCTCGTTGGCGTCGCCCTGCCAGATCACGTTGACGTGGCCCATCGACAGGTCGATCTCGTCGCCGTCGAAGACGGCGCGCGCGACGTCGTGGAGCACGCCGTAGCGCATGTCGATCGCGTACGACAGCCGCACCAGGCGCCCGGCCGTGCCGTACTGGTGCGAGCCGTACTCGAACATGCGCTCGCGCCCGACGCACGAGTTCGCGTAGTCGCCGCCCGGCGGCGCGGGCAGCGTGTCCTCGGCGGCGCCCGGGCCGTTGACCGGCACAAACGGGTAGACGCAGGCGGTCGAGAAGGCGACGATGCGCGCGTCGCGATAGATGTCGGCGACCATCATCGGCACGCCGACGTTCATCATCCACGTCAGTGCCGGTTTGCCGGTCGCGCCGAACTTGTGGCCGGCCATGAAGACGCAGTTGCGAACGCCGTCGGCGACGTTGGGCAGCCGCTCTATCGCATCGCGGTCGAGCAGGTCGCAGGCGATGCATTCGACGCCGTGCGATTCGAGCGCCGCCTTCACGCCGGGGTCGGAGAATCGCGCGACGCCGATCACCCGCTTGCCCGGCGCGGCGCGCTTGGCCATGCGCGCGAGCGTCGGCCCCATCTTGCCGCCGACGCCGAGCACGATGATGTCGCCGTCGACGCGCGCCAGATCGGCGATGAGCGCCGGCGTCGGCGCCGTCATGAAATCTTCGAGTGCCTCGACGTTCGCGAAGCGCAGCGGCAAGTCGCTCATACGGCGCCTCCATTGAGTCGAGACGCTTGTAGCGCCACATCGTCGGCGCCCCGCCGCACTCGCTCGCTTCGATCCCCGCTGCGCGGGGCCCCTCTTCCGCGGCTCACGTGGCGACCCCCTCAAACAGGTCGCGGCCGGCGGCGAGGGCGCGCATCTTGGCGTCGGCGATCGGGCGCTTCAACATCCAGAAGCCGCAGTCGGGGTGGATGTAGCGCACGCGCCCGGCGCCGAGCAGCTTCTCGGCGCGTTCGATCGCGCGCGCTACCTGATCGGCGCTTTCGACATCCGTCGCCTTGATGTCGACGACGCCGAGGCCAAGGCCGATCTCCGGCTTCAGGTCCCTGAACGCCTGCAGTTCCTCGGGCGGGCGGTGCGCACATTCGAGCACGACATGGTCGGCGTGCAGCGCATTCAGATAGCTCATCAGCTTGTCCCAGGTGCCCTTTTGCACCGTCTGCCCGCCGTAGTTGCCGAAGCACAGATGCACCGCCGGCGTTCCCGGCACGGCGTCGAGCACGCGGTTGATCGCCGACGCCGCCCATTCCCACTCCTCGGGGTGGCCGGGCAGGTTCGCCTCGTCGAGCTGCACGATGTCGGCATCCAGGTGCCTCACCTGCGCGGCGAGCGCGTCGGCCAGCGCGTGCGCGACGTCGGCGGTGTCGACATAGTGCCGGTTGATCAGCGTCTTGGCGAGCATGTGCGGGCCGGTGACGGTGAACTTGAATGTGTGCGTCGCCAGCGCCTTCGCCCGCGCGCAGGCGAGCGGCAGGTCGAGGCTGCCGTGGCCGATGGCACCGACCACGGTGCCGGGCGGCCGGGTGCGGAACTTCATGCCGCTGCTCGACCGGTAGGCGATCAGGTCGTCGAACGAGAAGCGCTGCGTGATGCCGTCCATCGGCCGCACGAAGTACTCGATCATGCCGTTCGTCTCGGGGTGGTTGATGTCGAAGCGGTAGAGCTCGCCGTCGCAGACCACGTCGACCCCCGCCTGCTCCTGGGTGCCGATGACGACGCGCGTCGCGTCGATCAGCGCCTGCTCGGAGGGGCTCGCGACGAGCCAGTCGGGGATCGGGTAGGACCCGACGACGGTGGTCTTGATTCTCGGCATCGCTGCGTTCCTTGTTAACCGGATGGTGATGATCGATGCTAGTCGCGGCGTTTCGTAGCGTCAAGGCGCGCCATCGTTGCCTGGCCTTCGCGCCACTGCGAAGCGATCGGACCGGAGACGTTCGGGGCTTGACCGGCGCGTGATCGAGGCCTAGACTAATTCACCATCTGGAGAACTGATCGAACGACTCGCCGCCGCACCCGCGACATGACCCACGACTTCATCGTCATCGGCTCCGGCCACAACGGTCTCGCCTGCGCCGCGTACCTCGCCCGCGCCGGGGCGAGCGTCCTCGTCGTCGAGCGCAGCGACCGCGTCGGCGGCAGCTGCCACACCGCCGAGGCGACGCTGCCCGGCTTCAGGCACAACATCTGCTCGGTCGTCCACACCCACATTCCGCTGAGTCCCGTCTATCGCGACCTCGAACTCGAAAAGCATGGCGTGCGCTATGTCTACCCCGATTCGCTGCGCGCGACGATCTTCCCCGACCACCGCAGCATCGTGATGCACCGCGAGCCCGAGAAGATGGCGGCGCAGATCGCGAAATTCTCGGCGCGCGATGCGAAGACCTATGCGCAACTGCTTGCCGACTACGGCGAGTTCATCGATCTGACCTACCTGCCGCTGATGTACTCGCCGCCGCTCGCACCATCGCTGCAGACGGCCCAGCTCGAACTCTCCGACGTAGGCCGCGCGCTGATGCAGTGGCAGGCGAGCACGCCGGTGCAGTTGCTGAGCGAGCTGTTCGAGAACGAACAGGTCAGGGTCCACTTCCTGACCCGCATGACGGTGCTCGGCTTCGCGCCGGACCAGCACGGCCAGGGCTGGATCTGCCTCTTTCGCATTCTGAAAGGCGAGGCGCCGATCTGCGTCGGCGGCTCGCAGCAGCTCGCGCAAGGCATGCGCAACGCGCTCGAAGCGTACGGCGGCGCGGTGCAGACGGGCATCGGCGTCAAGCGCATCGTGCTGCGCGGCAACCGCGCGACGGGCGTCGAACTGGCCGACGGCACGCGCCACGACGCGGCCAAGGCGGTGATCACGAATGTCGAGCCCGGGCAGAGCTTCCTGCGTCTCGTCGGCGAAGAGTTCCTGCCGTCGGCGTTCGCGACGCGGGTGAAGAACTACCACTCGCGTGGCCGCTCGCTGATGGTGCTGCACCTCGCGTTGTCTGAGCCGCCGCAGTATCGTGCGGCGATCGACAACCCGGCCGCGAACCGCGCCTTCAGCCAGGAGCTGTTCGGCGCGACGATGGACGAGCAGGTGCGCGCCTACCAGCAAATCGCGCGCGGCGAGCCGCCGCGCCAGGAGATGCTGCAGATCTGCATGCCGACGCTCTACGACCCGTCGCAGGCGCCGCCGGGAAGGCACACCGCCGTCGTCTGGCAGTACGCACCCTACGAGGTTGCACCCGATGGGCCGCAGGGATGGCAGCGGGCGCGGGACGAATACGCCGCCCATCTGCTCGCGCTGTGGCGCTCGTATGCGCCGAATATGTCGAGCGACAAGATTCTTGCGATGACCATCCAGGATCCGACCGACACCGCGCGCATCAATCCCAATATGGTCCGCGGCGTCGACGTCGTCGGCGACATGTCGCCCGACCAGATGGGCTACTTCCGCCCGTTCGCCGGCTGGTCGAACTACCGCACGCCGATCGACGGGCTGTACATGTGCGGCGGCTTCTGCCATCCGGGCGGCGGCGTCCATGCCGGCGCCGGCCACAACGCGGCGGGCGTCATCGCGCAGGACTTCGAACTGAACAAGTGGTGGCCCTGATGCCCCGGCGCGAGGCGAGCATCGAGGTCGCGACCAGCGCGGGCGAGCTGTGGCGATTCCTGAGCGACTTCGAAGCACTTTGCGCTTGCATCCCCGGCGTCGAGCGCGTCGAAGTCGCCGATGCACGCAACGCGACGCTCACCGTGCGCGAGAAGGTCGGCGTCGTGCCGATGGTGCTTGCGCTTGCGGCGACGATAGAGCGCGAAGACCCGCCGCGCAGCCTGCACGCCGTCGCCCACGCCGATCATCTGACGATGGCGATCGACGTCGAGTTGCGGCCAAACGGGGCGAAGACCGTGTTGCACATCGTGTTCGACGTCGCCGGCACCGGCCCGCTGAAGGCGGTCGTCGACAGCCTGTTCGAGCGCCGCGCGACCGAGCGCACCGCGGCGTTCGCCGCCAGCCTCGCTCGGCGCTTCGCCACCGCCGAACCGCAAGCCACGCCGGTTGTGGCGCAAGCCGCGCATGGCTGGTTCGCCCGCCTCGTGATGCGCCTTCGCGCGCTGTTCGCGGGCGCACGCACGTGAACCACGCGCCGCGACCGGGCATGCTCCTTCGCGTACCCGCGCGCGGCACCATCAAGTTACGATGAAGCACCAGTCTTTGCCGCCCGAACCACCCCGCAACGAGATGCACCCGCCATGACCACCCACCGACTCGGACTCATCATGCACGGCGTCACCGGGCGCATGGGCATGAACCAGCACCTGATCCGCTCGATCGTCGCGATCCGCGCCGAAGGCGGCGTCGCGCTCGCCAACGGCGACCGGGTCATGCCCGACCCGATCCTGATCGGCCGCAACGCCGAACGCATCGAGGCGCTCGCGAAGGCCCACGGCATCGCACGCTGGGGCACCGACCTCGACGCCGCGCTCGCCGACAAGGGCGACAGCGTCTTCTTCGACGCCGGCACGACGCAGATGCGCCCGGCGCTGCTCGCGAAGGCGCTGCGCGCCGGCAAGCACGTGTACTGCGAGAAGCCGATCGCGACCAATTTGAACGAGGCGGTCGAGGTCTGCCGGCTCGCGCAGGCATCGGGCCTGAAGCACGGCGCGGTGCAGGACAAGCTCTTCCTGCCCGGTCTGCGCAAGCTCGACATGCTGCGCCGCGCCGGCTTCTTCGGCCGCATGCTCGCGGTACGGCTCGAGTTCGGCTACTGGGTGTTCGAGGGCGACCTGCAGCCGATCCAGCGCCCGAGCTGGAACTACCGCAAGGAAGACGGCGGCGGCATGATCCTCGACATGATGTGCCACTGGCGCTACGTGCTCGACAACCTGTTCGGCGAAGTGCAGTCGGTCTCGTGCCTCGGCGCGACGCACATCCCGAAGCGCTGGGACGAGGCGGGCAACGCCTACGACGCGACGGCCGACGACGCCGCCTACGCGACGGTGCAGCTGAAGGGCCACAACGGCGAGCCGGTCGTCGCGCAGATCAACATGTCGTGGGCGACGCGCGTGCGGCGCGACGACCTCGTCACCTTCCACGTCGACGGCACGCACGGCTCGGCCGTCGCCGGCCTGCAGGAGTGCCGCGCGCAGTCGCGCGTGACGACGCCGCGGCCGGTGTGGAACCCGGACGTGAAGCAGACGATGAACTTCTTCGACCAGTGGCAGGAAGTGCCCGACTCGATGTTCTACGACAACGGCTTCAAGCTGCAGTGGGAGGCCTTCATCCGCCACGTCGCCGAGGACGCGCCGTACCGCTGGACGCTGCCCGAAGGTGCGAAGGGCGTGCAGCTCGTCGAGGCGGCGCTCGCGAGCTGGAAGGAGCGGCGCTGGATCGACGTCCCGCCGCTCGCGCTGTAGACGCACAAGGAGGTGCCGCGATGCCGACGATCACCCTGCCCGACGCCGCCGGCAAGACGCTTGCGCCGTACACGCTGCGCGGCCCGGCCGGCTTCACGCCGGCGCCGCCAGGAACGGCGTTCAACCGCGTCGCATACTCGGCGGCGCACGTCGTCGCCGACCCGCGCGCCGCGATCGACCCCTGGCTGCAGTGCGCAATCGACTGGGACGCGACGATCGCCTACCGCCTGCGGCTGTGGAACATGGGCCTGGGCGTCGCCGAGGCGATGGACACCGCGCAGCGCGGCATGGGGCTCGACTGGCCGACATCGCTCGAGCTGATCCGCCGCTCGCTCGCCGCCGCGCGCGATGTGCCCGGCGCGCTCGTCGCGTCGGGCTGCGGCACCGATCATCTCGACCTCGGCCGCATGCGCCGCATCGACGACGTGATCCAGGGCTACGAGGAGCAGATGGACGCGATCGAGTCGCTCGGCGGGCGGCTGATCGTGATGGCGAGCCGCGCCCTCGCGAAACTCGCCCACGGCCCGGCCGACTACGAGCGCGTCTACGACCGCGTGCTGCGCCAGGCGAAGGAGCCGGTGATCCTGCACTGGCTCGGCGACATGTTCGACCCGGCGCTCGCCGGCTACTGGGGCAGCACCGATATCGACCGCGCGATGGACACCGCGCTTGGCGTCATCGCAGCGCACGCCACCAAGGTCGACGGCATCAAGATCTCGCTGCTCGACAAGGACAAGGAGATCGCGATGCGCCGCCGGCTGCCGCCCGGCGTGCGGATGTACACCGGCGACGACTTCAACTACGCCGAGCTGATCGCGGGCGACGGCGTCGGCTCGACGGCCATGCACCGCCACAGCGACGCGCTGCTCGGCATCTTCGACGCGATCGCGCCGGCCGCGAGCGCCGCGCTTGCCGCGCTGGCCGCCGGCGACGAGGCGCGCTTCCATGCGATCCTCGCACCGACCGTGCCGCTGTCGCGCCACATCTTCAAGGCGCCGACGCGCTTCTACAAGACCGGCGTCGTCTTCATGGCCTGGCTTAACGGCCACCAGAGCCACTTCACGATGGTCGGCGGCCAGCAGAGCACGCGCTCGCTGCCGCATCTGGCCGAGCTGTTCCGCCTCGCCGACGCGGCCGGGCTGATCGAGCAGCCCGACCTCGCCGTCGCGCGCATGAAGACGCTGCTCGCGCTGCACGGCGTCGAGGCTTGATGCGATGCGCGACTTCTCGCTGGATCATCGCTGGCTGTCGATCAACACCGCAACGGTGCGCCGCCAGCGCGGCGTCGACTGGCCGCTGCTCGGCATCCTCGACGCCTGCGCCGCGCGCGGCATCCGCGCCGTCTCGCCGTGGCGCGACCAGGTCGCCGCCGCGGGCCTCGCGGCGACGGCGCGCGCGATCAAGGCGCACGGCCTGGAGCTTTCCGGCTACTGCCGCGGCGGCATGTTCACGTATACCGACGCAGAGAGCTGCCAGGCGGTGCGCGACGACAACCGGCGCGCGCTCGACGAGGCCTGCACGCTTGGCGCACCGTGCCTCGTCCTCGTCGTCGGTGCCCTGCCCGGCGCGCTCGCCGGCCGCGCCGCGCACAAGGACATCGCCGCCGCCCGCGCGCAGGTCACCGAAGGCATCGCGGCGCTGCTCGAAGACGCGCGCGAACGCCGCATGCCGCTTGCGATCGAGCCGCTGCACCCGATGTACGCCGCCGACCGCGCCTGCATCAACACGCTCGAACAGGCGCTCGACGTCTGCGACGCGCTCGATGCGGCGCGCAGCGGCGCCCTTGGCATTGCGGTGGACCTCTACCACGTCTGGTGGGACCCCAAGCTCGCACAGCAGATCGAGCGCGCCGGCCGCGAGCGGCTGCTCGCGTTTCACGTCTGCGACTGGCTGACGCCGACCACCGACCTGCTCGAGGACCGCGGCATGATGGGCGACGGCGTGATCGAGATCGCGAAGATCCGCGCCCTCGTCGAGGC